>CAYYVB010000139.1:4583-7767 GCA_964475035.1 uncultured Opitutaceae bacterium
CACCAGATCCGCGTGCATCTCGCCGCCAGTGGCTGGCCGATCCTCAACGATCCGTTCTACGGCAACGCCATCCGCCTGCTGCTCTCGGATTTCAAGCGCGGCTACAAGGGTCGCGACGACGAGAAGCCGCTCCTCGCGCGGCTGGCGTTGCACGCGGGCTCGCTGACCTTCACGCACCCGGCGACGCGCGAGCGCCTGACGCTCACCGCGCCGCTCCCGCGCGATTTCGAGGTGGCGTTGAAGTATCTCCGCAAATTCGCCGGCCCCGACGCAAAGCGGCGGCGGTGAGGCGGCGAGTTCGCCCGGCCTTACCGGTGTGGAACGCCGACTAATAGTTGGCCGCGCGGCCGGGCTTGGCGTTGTCAGGGGCGGGGCGGGGCGGTTCGCTGCGGGGAAAATCGCACCCCTATGAGCAATTCCCTGACGGTGACGCATTCCGTGGACGCAGATGGCATCGGTTGGATCACGTTCGACGATCCGGCGAGCCGCGCCAATGTCTTCAACCCGCCGACGCAGGCCGCCCTCCGCGCCGCCGTCGAGGCGCTCTCTGCGCAGCCGGTGAAGGCCGTCGTCGTGCTGAGCGGGAAGGAAAAGATCTTCATCGCCGGCGCCGACCTCAAGTGGCTCGGCAAGATCAAGTCGCCCGCCGAGGGCAAAGACGCCTCGCGCAGCGGCCAGGCGTTGTTCGGGTTGCTCGACAGCTTCAAGGTCCCGGTCGTGTGCGCCATCCACGGCGCCTGCGCGGGCGGCGGCTATGAGATCGCGCTCGCCTGCCACTGGCGCCTCGCGAGCGACGCGAAGGAGACCGTCATCGGCCTGCCCGAGGTCGGCATCGGTCTAATCCCTGGCTGGGGCGGTTGCGCGCGTCTGCCGCGCCTCATCGGCGCGAAGGCCGCGGTCGACCATATCCTCAAGGCCCAGCTGCTCCCCGCCGCCGAGGCGCACAAGGCCGGTCTCGTCGACGAGCTCGTGCCCGCCGCCGAATTGAAGGCGCGCGCCAAGGCCGCCGCGTTGAAGCTCGCCGCCAGCGGCAAGCCCGCGCGCCCCGTCGGCGCCGCGGTCGACGCGACCTTCTTCGCCGACCAGCGCAAGACCGCGCTCTCGCGCATGCGCGGCCAGCCGGCCCCGCTCGCCGTGCTCGACGCCGTCGAGAAGGGCGCGGGCCTGCCGCTCGACGTCGCGCTCGACCTCGAGGCGACGCTCTTCGGCGAGATTTCCGCCGGCGAGGTCGCGCACAACATGGTGCACGTCTTCTTCCTCAAGGACGCCGTGAAGAAGCTCACGGTCGACGCGTGGTTCCCGAAGCCGGAGAACGCGGCCGCCCCCGCGCCGTTCAAGAAGATCGGCGTCATCGGCGCCGGCGTCATGGGCTCCGGCATCGCGCAATGGTGCGCGGCGCGCGGCTACGGCGTCGTCATGCGTGACGTGAAGCCGGAGTTCGTCGAGCGCGGCATGACGGTCATCAAGGGCCTGTTCGACGAGGCGGCGAAGCGTGGCAAGATGTCCGCCGACGCCGCCGCGGCGGGCTTCGCGCGCGTGCAGGGCACGACGGACCTCGCGCACTTCGCCGATTGCGACCTCGTGGTCGAGGCGATCGTCGAGAACGTCGCCGCCAAGCAGGCGCTGTTCGCCGAGTTGTCGAAGGTCGTGCGCGCCGACTGCGTGCTCGCGTCGAACACCTCGGCGCTCCCGATCGAGGAGCTCGCCGCCACGGCGACGCATCCCGGCCGCACGATCGGCATCCACTTCTTCAACCCGGTCAGCCGCATGCCGCTGATCGAGATGGTGCTCTCGCCGCACACGACCCGCGACACCGCGGACCGCGTGCTGGCCTTTGCCAAGCACCTCGGCAAGACGCCCGTCATCTGCAAGTCCTCGCCCGGCTTCCTCGTCACGCGCGCGCTGTTCTTCTACCTCAACGAAGCGTGCGTGCTCTGGGAACAGGGCGTGCCGACCGACGCGCTCGACAAGGCGATGCGCGACTGGGGCTGGCCGATGGGCCCGATGCGCCTGATCGACGAGGTCGGCGTGGACGTGACGGATTTCATCTACGGCGAGATGAAGCATTATTATCCGGAGCGCTTTAAGAGTGCGACCGTCTGCAACCGCATGCTCGCGGCCGGCCTGAAGGGGCGGAAGAACGGCGCGTCGACCGGCTTCTACACCTACGAGGGCGGCAAGGAGCAGTTGAACCCCGCGATGGCGCAGTTCTCCGGCGGCGCGGTGAAGCCGATGGACGCGAAGGCGATCCAGGACCACCTCAACGGCGTGATGATCGCCGAGACGAAGCGCGTGCTCGACGAAGGCGTGTTGAAGACGGCCGACGACGCCGACTTCTCGCTGTTGATGGGCACGGGCTTCCCGGCCTTCCGCGGCGGTCTCATGCGCTATGCGAAGAGCGTCGGGCTCGTCTGAGCGCGGGCCTTCTCCGTAGCAGCCGACTTAAGTCGGCTGGGCCCGGCGGCTACGATCGCGAATATCAGCCGACTTACGTCGGCTGCTACGCACGTCGTCGCTGATTGCATTGCTTTCTCTCAGGCGAATTTTCGCCGCGAAAACCCCCGCGCGGGAGGGAAAATGCGTTGCCGCTTATGACAATTTGGCGATGGTCTCGAACCCTCCCCACGCTCCCCGCCATGGCCAAAACTGCGTCCACGACACTGAACAAGGAACAACGCCGTCACCTGCTGCGCACGATGCTGGAGAGCCGCCTCGGCGACCTGCGCGAGGAGAGCCTGAACCGCCAGGGCAAGGGCCACTTCCACGTCTCCGGCCGCGGCCATGAGGCGCTCAGCGCCATCGGCGCGCAATTGCGCGAAGGCGACTTCATCCTCCCTTACTACCGCGACCGCGGGCTGTGTCTCGGGCGCGGCATGACGACGAAGCACCTGTCGCTCGAGTATTTCGCGAAGCGCGAGTCCGCCTCGCGCGGCCGCATGATGCCGTCGCACTTTTCGAGCCGCGAACTCAACATCGTCAGCGTGCCGACTCCGCTCGGTTCGCAACTGTTGCCCGCCTGCGGCGTGGCCTGGGGCATGAAGCTCGACGGCAAGGACGGCGTCGTCGTCACGACCGTCGGCGACGCGGCGTCGCGCCAGGGCGATTTCTATGAGGCGATCAGCTTCGCGACCGAAAAGAAGCTGCCCGTGCTCGTGCTCGTCGAGGACAACGCTTACGGGATCTC
>CAYYVB010000140.1:0-7756 GCA_964475035.1 uncultured Opitutaceae bacterium
TGGTGAGCGGCGAGGCGTCGTGGCGGATCTGGACCTTGTCGATGAAGCTGCGGCCCGCGTAGCCGGAGACGATGTGCTCGAAGTTCAGGCGCTGGAGGCGCGGGTTGAGCGTGTAGCTGACGGGATGCGGCGTGAAGAACACGCGGCCCTGCGAGTCGATCGACGTGGTGTTGGGGAGCTTGAGCAGGTTGGCCTGCACGGCCTGCCAGATCTCGGTGGAAGAGAGTTTGGCGGAGGCGGGCGCGAAATAGAGCCGGCCCGCGGGCACGCCGGGGCGGAGGAGTTTGCGCCAGTAGGCGGCGTTGGGAAAACTGGCGTCGTAGAGCGAGGTCTCGACCTCGAGCAGCAGGCGGTTGCCGTCGAGCGTGGGCGCGCCCTGCGCGATCATCTCGATGCCGATGCGGGCGAGGGAGCTGCGTTCCGTGAAGCGCAACGCGGCGAGGTGATGCTTCAGGAATTCCATCTCGGCCGGATTCCGGGGCCAGAACGCGAGGGTCAGCCCGACGACCTCGGAACCGTTGCGCGGGCGGACGGTGAGGATCTGGCCGTCGGTGGAGTGCCAGAATTGGTTTTCTTGCATGGGATTGGGGAGGGTGGGGACGGGGCACCGCGCTGACAAGCCCGCAAGGCCGGCGGTTCCGCGCGGCGCTCCCTCGGCGGCGACGGTCGCGCCGCGCCGCCTAAGGGGTTGATTTTTCCGGAGCGGCTGAGCAAGTTCCGTGGCTTTTAACGGCACAACCCGCCCCGGGCCGTTTCTAACCGGGCACACGTCCAACCCAAATGAAATTGATCCGCTCCCTCAGTGCAGCTCTCTGCGGTGTCGGCCTCGTGGCCGCAGCGACTGCGCAACAGAACTCCAACCCCGTGAAATTCGAGCTGCCCCAAATCGGCTCGACGGCCCCGGCCCCGTCCACCACGACGCCCGCGTCCACCACGACGACGCCTGCTCCGGCGACACCCGCCGCCCCGGCGCAGACCTTCACGGAGGCAGAAATGATGGAAGTCTTCGGTTGGATGACCGGTGTGCGCATGAACCTCCAGCAGCTCGAGTTCACCCCCGCGCAGGTCGAGGCGATGTCCCGTGGCTTCAAAATGGCCGCCGCCGGCCAGCAGCCAAACTACGACGCGCAGCAGATCGGACCGCAGCTTCAGGCGCTCCTGGCGCAGAAGCAGCAGACGCTGCTCGGCAAGATCCGCACGATGAATCTCAACCTGGCGGCGGAATTCTTCACCAAGCTCAAGGAGGATCCCACGGTCAAGGAGCTCCCCGGCAGCAACGGTCTCCGCTACAAGGTCGTGACCGAGGGCAAGGGCGCCGTCGCCAAGCCGGGCCAGCTGGCGCGCATCCACTACACGGGAGCCTTTGTCAACGGCCAGGTCTTCGACACATCCTTGCAGGCGCCGGAGGGTCAGACCCCGCAGCCGGTCGAGGTGCTCATTCAGGAGGGCAATTTAGTGACCGGCATCCTCGAAGCCCTGACCCGCATGCCCGTCGGCTCGAAGTGGATTATCTACATCCCGCCGCATCTTGCCTTCGGCGACGACGGCGCCCCCGGCATCCCGCCCGCCGCCACGCTGCTGTATGAGATTGAGGTCTTTGAGGTGAAGGACGCCCCGAAGCAGACCGAAGCGAAGAAGTAAGCCGCGCTGCCGCGCGATCCTCGCTGACTCTTTCGCCCGTATTTTTCGACGCCCTCCGCCCGCGGAGGGCGTTTTTGTTTTCCCGGCGGCTCAGGCCCGGTGCAAGTCGCGGAATTCCGCCACGAAGCGGTCGATCGTCTCCGTCGTCGTCGCCCACGACGCCATCAGCCGGTAGCCGTGCTCGCCGATGAAGCGGTAGAAATGCCAGCCGCGCGCCCACAGCGTTTCCACCAACGCGGGCGGCAATTCGACGAACACGCCGTTGACCTCCGGCTCGGCGATGAACTTCAGCCCCGGCACCGTGCGCAATCCGTCGGCGAGACGCCGCGCCATCGCGTTGGCGTGCGCGGCGTGACGCAGCCACGCGCCTTCCTCAAGCATCGCGCACCACTGGGCGGCGGCGAAACGCTGCTTCGAGGCGAGCTGCGCGCCCTGCTTGACGCGGTATTCGAATTCCCTCGCGCGTTCGCGGTCGAAAAACACGACCGCTTCCGTCGTGAGCATCCCGTTCTTCGTGCCGCCGAAGCAAAGCACATCGACGCCTGCGCGCCACGTGAAGTCCGCCGGCTTGAGCCCGCGCGCCGCCAGCGCGGCCGCGGCGTTGGCGAAACGCGCACCGTCCATGTGCACGGCGACGCCGTGCCGGCGCGCCACGGCGCTGAGAGCGGCGACCTCGTCGGGCGTGTAGACCGTGCCCCACTCGGTCGATTGCGTGAGCGAGAGCGCGCCGGGTTTCGGGAAATGCACGCCGTGTCCGCGTGCGAAGACGGGCGCGAGGTCTTCGGCGCGCAATTTGCCGTTCGGTCCGGCGACGGGGATCACCTTCGAACCGCCCGTGAAAAATTCGGGCGCTGCGCACTCGTCGGTCTCGACGTGCGAAAAGTCATGACACACGACGCTGTGGTAGGGCCGGCAGAACTGCGCGAGCGCGAGCGAGTTGGCGGCGGTGCCGTTGAAAACGAAGAATACTTCGCACTCGCGCTCGAACACGTCGGCGAAGAGGCGCTGCGCGCGCTTGGTCCACGGATCATCGCCGTAGGACGGCACGGTGCCGGCGTTGGCGGCGGTGAGAGCGCTGAGCGCCTCGGGCGCAAGGCCGGCGGTGTTGTCGGAGGCGAGCGTGTAGTCGGGCGATGCGGACGCGGACATGCGGGCATTCATGCCGAGTCGCGCCGCGGTTGCCGAGAGTGAAGTGTGTGCGCGCTTGCGCCGCTGCGGCCGGCGGTGTTCCCATGTCGGTGATGTCAGCGTCACCTCCCAACCTCTACCTTGTCGGCTTCACCGGCACGGGCAAGAGCACGGTCGGACGCCACGCAGCGCGCGAGCTGGCCTGCGAATTCATCGACTCCGACCGCGCGATCGAGGCCGCGCACGGCAAACCCGTGGCGCAGATCTTCGCGCAGGAGGGCGAACCGGCGTTTCGTGCGCTCGAACGGAAATTCATCGTCGAGGGTCATCCGGCGACGGGCTGCGTCGTCGCCTGCGGCGGCGGCCTCATCATCCCCGAAGGCATGCTCGATCTCGTGAGTGCGCGCGGCGTGGTCATCTGCCTGCACGCGCCGCTGTCGACCGTGCTGCAACGCACGCAGCGCACGGCGCACCGACCGCTCTTGCAGGGCGACAACCGCGAGGAGCGCCTGCGCACGCTCTATGCCGCGCGCGAGGCGGTGTATCGCCGCACGGGCGCGATGGTGCTGACCGAGGGCCGGCCGATGCGCGAGATCGTCGCGCACGTCCTGCGCGTCTATCGCGAGGAGGAACGCAAATGGACGCCGCCGCGGACCTGACCGCCGCGGCGCCGCTGGCGGGCGAGCGACGCGAGGAACTGCGTCGCCGCCTGCAGGCGCTCGGATTCGACGAGGTGCGTTTTGCCGCCGCCGCTCCGGCGGGCGGCGCGGCGCTGCACGCGTGGCTCGCGGCCGGCCATCACGCCGACATGGCCTGGATGGAACGCAGCGCCGGCAAGCGCGGCGATCCGGCGCGCGTGCTCCCTGACGCGCGCAGCGTGATCGTGCTCGGCGTGAATTATTGGAACGGCGCAGCGGCCGGAGCAACCGGCGATCGCCCGCGTTGGGCGCGGTATGCGCTGCACGAGGATTACCACGACACGATCAAGCCGGGCCTCGTGGCCGCGGGCAAAGTGCTGGAGGAATTCGCAGGCGTGACCGCGGCGGATTACCGTTACTACACCGACACCGGTCCGGTGCTGGAGCGCGGCTGGGCGGCGCGGGCGGGGCTCGGGTTTCGCGGCAAGAACGCGATGCTCATCTCGCGCCGGCACGGCAACTGGCTGTTCCTCGCCTGCGTGGTGACGCGCGTGGCCATCGCGCCCGATGCGCCGTTGCGCGCGCGAGCCGCGCCGGCGGTCACGGACGAACCGGCGGGTTTGCTCTGCGGCAAATGCACACGGTGTCTCGACGCGTGCCCGACGGATGCGTTTCCCGGACCGGGTGTCGTCGATGCGCGGCGCTGCATCTCCTATCAGACGATCGAGAACAAGGGCGTCATCCCCCGCGAGCTGCGCGCCGGAGTCGGTGCGCGCGTCTATGGCTGCGACGTGTGTCTCGAGGTGTGCCCTTGGAACCGCTTTGCGCAGGCCGGGCGGAGCATGTTGCTCGCGGCGCGGCGCGAACTGGCGGATCTCACAATCGCGGATCTGCTCTCGCTGACGCCGGAGCGTTTTGCCGTGGTGTTCCGGCGCACGCCGATCAAGCGGCTGAAGCTCACGGGTCTCTTGCGCAACGCCTGCATCGTCGCGGGCAACAGCGGCGACCGCACGTTGCTGCCTGCGCTCGTGGCGCTAGCGCGGCACGATTCAGCGTTGGTGCGCGCGCACGCGGTGTGGGCCGTGCGGCAGCTCGCGGGTGCGGCGGCGGAGGATTTGCTGGCCGACGCGCGCGCGGCGGAAGCGGATGCGAGCGTGCGGGCGGAATACGACGCGCGCTGAGGCCGGCCCTACTTCGCGGCGAAGAGCTCGCGCATTTTTTCCGTGAAGATCGCGGGCGGGCGGACCGGCTCGCCCTGGCGGTTGATAAAGCCGTGCACGGTGAAACCGGTGACGAGGAGTTCGTCGCCTCGTCGCACTTCGTAATCGAGACGGATGCGGAGCAGCGGCTTTTCGGCGAGCGTCGTGACGATGGTCAGCTGGTCGTCGTAGAGCGCGGGGCGGTGGTATTTCACACCGACCTCGACGACGGGGAGGAGGTAACCTTGCGCCTCGAGGTCGCGGTAGACGACGCCGGCTTCACGGAGCAGTTGCGTGCGGCCGACCTCGAACCACGCGAGGTAGTTGCCGTGATAGACCACGCCCATCATGTCGGTTTCGGCGTAGCGGACTTGGATCGGGGAACGGGACACGATCATGGCGAGAGATCAGGAGAGCGCGGGATCTTGCGGCGTGCCGAAGAGCGTGCGGGCGGCGGCGTCCCAAGTGTGGGCGAGCGCGCGGGCGCGGCCGGCGGCGCCGAGGCGTTGGCGGAGTTCGGTGTCGGCGATGAGCCGGGCGAAGGCGGCGGTGAGCGCGGCGGGATTTTCCGGCGGGACGAGCAGGCCGGTCTCGCCGTCGATCACGGCCTCGGGCACGCCGCCGATGGCGTGGGCGACGATGGGCAGTCCATGCGCACCGGCCTCGAGGTAAACGAGGCCGTAGCCTTCGACGCTGAGTTTGTGCGGCATGCTCGTCATCGCGAAGATGTCCGCTTGGGCATAGAGCGAGCTGAGTTGTTCGTCGGGCACGTCGCCGAGGAATTTCACCGGGAAGCCCGCGTCGACCGCGGCGGCCTGGAGGGCGGGCTCGTAGTTTTCCTTCCCGTGGCCGCCGACGATCCAATATTCGAGATGCGCACGGGTCGGAGAGGGCAGGGCCTTGAGGGCTTCGAGCACGCGGAGCTGTCCCTTGCGCGGATGGATGCGTGCGACGGTGAGGACGACGATACGGTCGCGCGTGGGTCGCGGCGCGGGCGGCGCGACGTCGCGGGCGAAATCATGCCGCAAGGCGCCGGGCGTGAGGTGGACCTTGCCAGCAGTGTCAGGGAAGAGGTCGATCAGCAGGCGCTCGGCGTAATGACTGACGACGCTGATGCGGTCGGCGCGGGCGAAGAGCCGGCGTGCACTCCACCGCGTGAGTGGTCGCATGGCGAGGCGGAGGATTTCCGAACCGTGCAAGGTGATGACGAGGCGGCCCGGAGGAAGCGTATCGAAGAATTGGAGCAGGAACATCGACAGCAGCGGGCCTGGCTCGGGCACGTAGAGGATGGCGTCATCCCAATGGTCTCGATGGGCGAGGATGTGCCGCGCCATGCGCCACTGGTTGCGGAGGCTGTGTGAGCCATCGATATTGAGGCGGTGGACCGTGAACGGCCAGGTGGGCTCGGCGGCGGCGGTCTTTGCCCGGGCCGGCGCCCAAACCTCGGTCTCCCAACCCGCCCGCGCGAGCGCTGCGGCCATCTCGGCTGTAAAGACCGCGATGCCGCCGCGATGGGGATGAAACTCGTGTGTGACGACAACGAGACGCTTGGTCGGCGGCGGCATGAAGGCGTCGGTTTAGGCGGCACGACCGGTCAAGAGCCAGTTAAATGTTCATCCCCGTTGAACCCCTCAGAGGAATCCCTGTCCGGATGGCCCGGGTAGGGGAGATTTTTTAGGTTTACACTCCCGCACCCCCTCACCTATTCGTCTCCCAATGGCACAGGCAGCAAACAATCCTTCGGGATTCCAATTGAAACCGTTTACACCCGAGGAAGATACAAACCTTCGCGAGTCTCTTAAGCGCTGCTCGGCAGCTACTTATGAGGCGGCCGCCCAGTTTCGCAAGACGGGCAACACCGAGCACCTGCCGGCCATCGTCTTGGGCATCATCGAACGCTTTGTTGAGCCCGATCTTCGCGCCAAGTTGAAGGACGCCGACGATGATCTGCGCATCATCGAGGACCTCGGTATCGATTCGCTGACGATGATGGAAATCGTCATCCTCGTGGAGGATGTGTTGCAGATGTCCATCAACAACGAGGAATTGCGCCACCTCCGCACGGTCGGCGACGTGAAGACTTTCATCGAATGCAAGGTCCGCGGCCTGCCGCTGCCCAAGCCCACGAAGTTCCTCCCGATCGAGCAGATTGCGGCCGTGATGCCGATTCAGCCGCCCTTCCTCTTCCTCAGCGAGGCCTCGGTCAGCGCCCACGGCGCCAACGCCAAATACAAGATCAGCGGCCAGGAATTTTTCCTCCAGGGTCACTTCAAGGACAATCCCGTCCTCCCCGCCTCGATCATGCTCGAAGCGCTCGGCCAACTCGGCGTGCTCTTCCTGCTCGAGGGTCATGTCGGCGAAGCCGGCAAGAACGTGGACCCGAAGACCATCTTCTTCACCTCCTGCGAAGGTGTCCGCTGCCACCGCGTGTGCCGTCCGGGTGACGTGCTGACCCTCTCCATCAAGCCCAAGCGGCTCAAGCTGCCGCTGGCGACTTTCGAGGGCCAGATCCGGGTCGGTCAGGAAAAGGCCGCCATCGCCGAGGAAATCACGCTGACCTACGCTTTCGCCGAGGAAGTGGCGCAGCCCGCCGCTCCCGTCGCCGTGCCGCCCGCCGCCAGCGCGACGAAAGCCGAGTCTGCCGGTCCGAGCGAAACTGCGGTCAACGCCTGAAGGTGACCGTCACGCCGCCCTTCGGCGTCCAGCACTCTGTTGACCGCTCACGGTCGAACCGCTTCACTGCGCCGCGTCTGTCGGTCGTGAGGGCACACTGACGGCATCGACCTCTCCCATGCGCAAAGTCTACATCACCGGCGTCGGCTTCATCACCAGCATCGGCAACGATCTCGCCACAGTCACGGAGAGCCTGCGCGAGTTGCGCCACGGGATGATGCTCTACCCGCCGTTTCAAAAGTCCGACTGCCCCGTCAAGGTCGCCGCGCCGATCCGCGACTTTCAGACCGACAGCACCGATGCCGAGGATTGGGTTTTCCCGGCGCGCTACTCCATCCGCCGCGAGCTCCTGCGCGGCATGGCCCCGCACGGAGTCTACTCCTACTGCGCGATGTTGCAGGCGATCGAGGACGCGAAACTCACCGAGGCCGACTACTCCAACGCCCGCACCGGTCTCTACGCCGCGTCCGGCGGCTC
>CAYYVB010000141.1:0-7722 GCA_964475035.1 uncultured Opitutaceae bacterium
GGCACCGCAGACGACGATCAGGGAGTCTTTCATTCGGAAAAGAAGGGGCAGATTCAGAAGTGCAAGTGGGTGGCGGGTCAATACCCGCTTGCACGTCCCGGCACCGCCGATCGGCACGGGAGGAAACGGTCGAGTTCCTGTCCGAGTGCATTCGGGGTGAGATAAATCGGCCAGCGGAACAACCAGAGGGGATCTTCGTTGCCGTGGTGGCGACGCAGGAATTCCCCGTAGTGCGGCTCGCCCCGCAGGAAGCCGGCGAGATTCCACTCGGCCTGCACGGCTTGCAGCCGCCCCTTGGGCACCACCTGGCGATAGCGAAACCGATAATGCTGCATGCCCCCCTCGACGCTTTTCTGCGCCCCGTAGAGCAGCCATTTGAAGGAGGGATCCGAATCGAAATGGATCCCCGCCTGATCCCCGTGGGCGAGACGCGACTGGAGATCCGCGAAATCGACCGGCGAATCGTCCGCGTAACGCAGCGTGAATCCGAAGTAAGTATCCTGCACCGTCACGCGTTTCCGGCCCTCGTGCTCGATCTCGACGAGCGTCGTCGCATGCGTGGCTGAATTGGCCGAATGCCCCATGCCGTAGAGGCAGGCGCGCCAGCCGAAGAGCTCGTAGATCTTGCGGGCGACCTCGGCCGCGCCGTCGCAAAAGCAGCCCGCAGTATGTGTGAGCGAGCACCACAGCAGAGTGGCGGGCGAGAGCTGGTAATGGTCGTGACCTTGGCGATGCAGGACGGTCTCCTCGTCCGCGGCGCAGATGGTCCGAAAAAGCCAGCGCCGCAGAGAGCTGACGCGGATGTCGTCGGCCAGGTCGGGGCGTCTCAGCTCGGGGACCGCGTGTTCGAGATGCTGGCGCAGCCAGAAGTCGGCCAGTTCACCATCAGGGGGCAATTCCATGTCGGGTCGTGTCGGTTGGTTGGCCCGGGGTAGTTCATGGTGGGTGGTGTGGTGACCTGATGACGAAAAATCGGGACGGGCCGTTTCAGCCCTTGGACAAATAAGCGAGCTCGGCCCGCCACTCGGCGGCCGAGGCGTCGCTTGGCATGCGCCAGTCGCCGCGGGGCGAGAGGGCGACCGAGCCGACCTTCGGGCCGTCGGGCATGGCCGAGCGTTTGAACTGCTGCGAGAAGAAGCGTCCGACAAAGACCTCCAGCCAGCGCAGGATGGTGCGGCGGTCGTATTTGCCCGCGAACGCCAGTTCGGCGAGGTAGAGGACCTTGGCCGGGCGGCTGCCGTGACGCACGACATGGAAAAGGAAGTAGTCGTGCAGTTCGTAGGGTCCGACGACATCCTCGGTTTGCTGCTGAAGCCGGCCGTCCTTGGACGTGGGCAACAACTCCGGGCTGATCGGAGTCGCGGCGATGTCGCGCAAGACGTCCGCCGTCTCGCCGGTGAACTCCGCGTCGGCGCACCACTCGACGAGGTAGCGCACGAGCGTCTTTGGCACACCGGAGTTCACATGATACATCGACATGTGGTCGCCGTTGAACGTGCACCAGCCGAGCGCCGACTCGGAGAGGTCGCCGGTGCCGACGACGAAGCCGCCGACCTGGTTGGCGACATCCATCAGGATCTGCGTGCGCTCGCGGGCCTGGGCGTTTTCGTAGGTGACGTCGTGCACCTTCGGGTCGTGTCCGATGTCCGCGAAGTGCTGGCTGACGGCCGGTCCGATCGGGATGACGCGCAGCGTCGCCCCGAGCAGGTCGACCAGCTTCTCGGCGTTGGAACGGGTGCGTTGCGTCGTGCCGAATCCCGGCAGCGTGGGCGCGACGATGCCGCGGCGGTCGAGGCCGAGCAGGTCGAAGGCGCGCGCCGTGACGAGGAGCGCGAGCGTGGAGTCGAGGCCGCCCGAGATGCCGAGGACGACGCGCTTTGCGCCGGTGTGCTTGAGGCGTTTCGCGAGCCCGGTGGATTGGATGGCGAAGATCTCGCGGCAGGTGGCCGCCCGGGCGGCCGGATCGGCGGGCACGAAGGGGTGGGGCGGGTTCGGGCGCAGGCTGCCGGCGGGGAATTGGGCCGGTGTTTTCTCCGCCAGGCTCACGGGCACCCGGCGGAACGCGACGGTGGCCGAGGCGGCGGAGAAACTGCTGTTGCAGAGTCGCTCGTGCAGCAAGCGCCCGAGGTCGATGTCGGCATAGACGATCTGCGAGTCGAAGCGGAAACGCTCCGACTCGACGAGCATCGTGCCGTTCTCCGCGACCAGGCAATGGCCGGAGAACACGACATCGGTCGACGATTCGCCCGGGCCGGCGCCGGCGTAGGCGTAGGCGGTCATGCAACGCGCCGACTGCTGCCGCACAAGGTCGCGCCGGTAGGCGGATTTGCCGAGGAGCTCGTTCGAGGCGGAGGGATTGAGGATGAGGTTGGCGCCGGCGAGGCAGAGGTCGCCGCTCGGCGGCTTCACGGCCCAGAGATCCTCGCAGATCTCGATGCCGAAGGTGCAGCCGCGGGCGTGGTCCTCGAACAGGAGTTCACTCGCCAGCGGCACGCGCGCTCCGCCCAGCTCGACCTCGGCCGGCCCCATGCCGGCGGCGGAGGTGAACCAGCGCTCCTCGTAATACTCGGCCGTGGTCGGCAGGTAGACTTTCGGCACGAGGCCGAGCACGCGGCCCTCGCCGATGACGCCGGCGCAGTTGTAGAGGCGGCCGTTGAGTGCGAAGGGCAGGCCGACGACCGCGTGGATGCCGTGGCGCTGCGTGGCAACGGCGAGTTGGAGCAAGGCTTCGCGCGCGCGCTCGTGCAGGAGGGCCTGCGCGAACAGGTCGCCGCAGGTGTAACCCGTGATGCTGAGTTCGGGAAAGAGGACGGCGGCGGCGCCGTGCCCGGCGGCGGCCTGCATGCACGCCTCGATGCGCGTGACGTTGAACGCGACGTCGGCCACGCGGAGCTCGGGTGCGGCCGAGGCGACACGCAGAAAGGAGCGGGCGACGGTAGGGTTCATTTTTTGATTCCGACCAGAATCCAGCTGGGATCGATCCAGAACAATTCGCTCAACTGCGGCTGCAGCTCGGGCAGGAGCGACTCGATGCCGGCGGTCACACCGCGCACGGACTCGAAGCGCTCCCGGATCTCCGTGACCGGGCAGAAGTCATGCCAGAGGATGAGTCCGCCAGGGCGGAGAACGGAGAGCGCCTTGCGCGTGTCGCTGACGACCACCTCCGGGGTGTGCCCGCCATCAACGAGCGCACTGTCGAAAAAGTCAGCGGGGTAGGCGGAGGTGTCCCAGACGCGGCTGTCGCAGTAAATCTGGCAGACGCGGTGACCGAGGTTTTTCTCCCGGTAGAGGCGACCGATGTAGCTCGCGGCGTCGGTGCGGTGGTAAGTGCGTGGTCCCTCCTCATCGTGACCGAAGTTGACCGACACGGCTCCGGGAGGGGTGTGGGTCTCATCGACCACGCGATGACCGTAGGCCCAGGAGCCGTCGGACTTCGTCTCGCCATCGGGCAGATTGAGCGTCCACACGGTCGCGGCGCAGTTCTCGAGGCAAAGGCAGGCTCCGAAACCTTGCCAGGTGCCGAACTCCAGATGCCGGTGCGGGCTGAAACTGCGGTAGAGATAGGCGAGGAGTGGAGCGTCGTCCCGCTCCATGCGTAACTCGCTCAGCGGATATTGGCTGGGACCGGGGGCAGGGGTTTTGCTCCCGAAGAATCTGGGCAACCCGGCAGGTGGTTCGCGCGGGATGTCGAGCACGGTCTTCATGTCCGCTTGATCAAATCGAACCAATTGAAGTCGTGGTTATGGAAGTTCAACGCGAGGATGGGATCGAACTTATCGGGCTGCAACGAGGCCAGCATTTTGGGCAGATCATACCATTCGACCCAAGGCGTGCGTTCGCCGTCGGTCTTTTTTCCCCACTCGGTGAAGGGGAGGGAGCCTTCGCGCTCCCAACGTTCCTTCGGATAACACAGTTCGAGCCAGCGCCCGCCGGTGCGCAAGTGCGAGGCAATCGCGCGCCTTTCGCTGCACATCAACTCGAACGGCGCATTGATCAGCGAGCCGACCGCAAGCACCACATCGAACTGTCCGAGTGCCTGCAGATCGGCGAGGTCGCGCATGACCATGAAGTCAACGTTGCGGATGCCGCGCAGGCGGCAGACTCGCTCGACGGTCTGAAGGTTGGATTCGACGATGTCGACAAACGTGACCTGCGCGCCCTGCTCGGCGAAAAATGTGCCGTCGTAGCCGAGTCCGCTGCCAATCTCGATCCAGCGTCCGCCACGGGCGGCGAGCGGCGCGTAGAGGTCGTGATACCAACCCCGGACAGGATAACCATTCTCGCCACAGCAGTTGTTGTCATACCATCCCTGCCAGAGCGGCAGAAATTCGGCTTCTGGCATGTCCAGGAGGTCTTGGCTGTATGTGCGGCCCTGGGTTGTGCCGGGGACTTCGCGCCATTTTTCGCGAAGTCGCTCGAGGAAGGAAGGCAGGCTCTGTTCTGTGCTCATGAAGTTCAGTTTTTGACGAAAGCGACGAAGAAGGCGCCCCAAGTGACCATCAAGCCGCAAGCTGAGGGATGGCTGTAGAAGCGGGTTTGGTCAGGCGAGACCAAATCGCGCAGCGGCTGCCCGCGGGGCAGCACGCCGAGATCATGCTGGACGATGCGCAGCCGGTTCAGCACGGAAATGATCTCGTGGAGATCGATGTTGTCGAAGGCCGCGCAATTGCGGGCGACCATGTCGGAATCGGCTTGGGTGCGCGCGAAAAAATCCGGGGTGTCGAAGTCGAAATATTCGCACGACAGCAGGAATGCCCCCCCTGGCTTCAAGGTGCGCTCGATCTCGAGCATTGCTTTGATGCGATCCGCTTGGGGAAAGTGGTCGAAGCTGCCGTTGGAGGTGACGATATCGAGGTAGTCGTCCGGCAGGTCGATCCGTTGGGCGGCGGGCTGAAGGTGGAGATGGTAGCGGGGACGCTGCGGCGGGAGAAATTTGCCGTCGAGGAAATGAAATTCCTCCGCGGTGGGCGCAAGAGAGGCGATCTCCTCGCAGGAGCCGCTCGCAAAATCCATGATGCGCCGGACATCCCGACCGACGAGGTAGGCCGGGGCGAAGGCGGCGAGAAGCTCCTTGCAGTTCTGTTCGCCGGCCCAGGTGAACGAGTTGACTGGCAGTTTCGGGGTCATGGATCAGGCCGGCCCGACGGAGATGAATTGGGTTGTCGCACCGTATTCTTCGCAGCGCAGCGTCCAGTGCCGTTGCTGGGTGCGCACATCCCAAAGTTCGAAGGTGTTGCGATCGCTCGGCGCGCAGATGAACAGGTCCGGCCCGACGCATTCGGCGTCGTGCAGCCAGACTGAATCGAGCTTGAAGCGACGGCGGATCCTGGCCTCGGCGTCGCACTCGATGAGGAGCCCGTTGCAACTGTCGCAGAAATAGAATCCCCCATCGGAATGCGCCCGGGCACCGTGGGCGCCGACGAAGCCGCGCAGCAGTTCGCGATATTCGCCCTGTGCCGAGAAGCTTCCGATCGCGCCGGGGATCAGGCTCGAGCAGATCAGGCCGTCGCCGTGCGGAAAGGCGGCGTTGAGGTGCGCGATCTGGAGATCATTGCCGATGTAGTGGGCGCGCAGATCCTCGTCACCGCTCAGAATGTAGCCGGGCCCATAGAGTTCGTGGGGCAGGCACCACGCGCCCAGGTAGCTTCCGTCCCAATCGAAGAACAGGACCGCATCCGGTGCGGAGCAGGAGACCGCGATGCGACCTTGCGGATCGACCGCGACCGTGTGCCCGCCGGCAAACCACGGGTGCGTTAACGTGGCCTCCGGCCGGTCGTAGGGGCCAGCGGCCGGGTAAATTTCGAGAAAGGCTGTCCCGCAAATGAGAAGCTTCCCGCGCGCGATGCAGGCATGTTGGGCCTTGTAGGGCTTGGAGATGAAAGCGCGCAACCGGGGGGCATCGCCCGGCTGGCCGTTCCAATCCCAGAGCGTCACATTGCCGATGTAACCTTGGACAGTCTCGTGCGGCAATGTCTCCAAAGGAGGCAGATTACGCAGGCGGTCGGGTCTCGCGTAGCGGGCGGAAAGAAAGTTCAGCGTGGCTCGTTCGTAATCCATGCCGCGCTGAGAGTGGGTGAGACAGAGCAACCGTTGGCTCATGATTGGGAAGGAAAGGAGAGGGGTGTCCGCTCCTGTTCGCCTTCAGCGGTGCAGATTCTCAGCGGCGCCGAGAAATGCACCGGGCCGGCAAGGGGCATGGTGGGATTGACCCGCACGCGGAGGTGGAGCGCATCCTCGCGCACGTCCCACAGCACGGCGCGACCGAAATCATAAGTCGAGCCCTCGTAGGCCGACCCTCCGGTGAAACCGAAAATACCCGTGCGGATGATGTAGTCGCCGTGCGCCAGCGGCAGGCGGAATGCGATGCGGGCATGGACGATCTCGCCCGCGGCGACCCGCAGGCGCTGCACCGCGCCCAGATCCTGATAGGAACAGACAAAGTTACCTCGCACGTCGCGGAATCGGATGCCGAGCACGAAGTCCGAATCGATCGCGGCCCGTGCTTCCAGCCGGTAGTGGAGCGTGACCTCGTCGTTGTAGGAGAACTCGGCCGCAGGTTGCCCGGCGGCATCGGTGGCCGTCAGTCCGGTGAAGACGAGCTGGCCGTTGCCGAGGCGCGTCGATTCGTCGACGACCGGGAGCAGCTGGTTGTGCCGGGTCAGAATTTCGGCGGTGAATCGCCAGTCCGGCGGCACGTCCGGCGCCCGTTCGGCGGCGGCAGGAGCGGTCGCGTTCTCTGCGGTCGTCGCGGCCACACCCTGTTCCGCCCAGCAGAATTTCTCGTATTGTTTCGCGACGACTTTTGCCTCGCCCCACATCTCAGCCCGGCCTCCTTTCAGCCAGAGCGCGCGCGAACAGATCGAGCGCACCGTGCCGAGGTCATGCGAGACGAACAGCAGGCTCACGCCTTGGTCGATCAGCTGGCGCAGGCGGCGGAAGCATTTCGCCTGAAAAGGCGCGTCGCCCACGCTCAGCGCTTCGTCGACAATCAGGATTTCCGGATCGACGCAGGTGTTCACCGCGAAGGCCAGGCGCATCATCATGCCGCTCGAGTAGGTTTTCACGGGCTGCTCGATGAAGTCCCCGATGTCGGCGAACGCCGCCACGGCGTCGAAGCGCGCCTCCATCTCCGCGCGGCCGAAGCCCAGCACGGCTCCGCTCAGGAAGATGTTTTCGCGACCGGTGAACTCGGGGTTGAAGCCCGCGCCTAGCTCCAGCAGGGCGGCGACGCGTCCGCGCACCTCGATTGAGCCGGACGTGGGTTGCAATGTGCCGGCAATCATTTGGAGCAGGGTGCTCTTGCCCGCGCCGTTGCGTCCGACGATGCCGACGGCTTCGCCCCGGCCGACTTCAAAGTCGACGTTATCGAGAGCCCGAAAATCGCGGTAGGCGGCATGGGCGCGTCGTTGCAGGGCGTTGCCGGCGGCGCCGGGCAGCCAACCGGCCGCTTCGGCGAAGATGGGGCCGAGCAGACGTTGCGAAGGCTCTGTCCAGATGCGGTAGGCTTTGGTCAGCCCGCGCGCGACGATGACAGGTTGGCTGTCCATCAGAGTATCATGCCGGCTGCGACGGTGGCGTTGGTGCCTTCATCGACCAAGAGGATGCTGCCGGTCTGGCGGTTCTTCTTGTAGCTGTCGCAAAACAGCGGGGCCTGGCAGCGCAGCGAGACGCGGGCGAGATCGTTCATCCCGACCGGCTGTTCGTCGTGCCGGCGGTGCAGCG
>CAYYVB010000142.1:0-392 GCA_964475035.1 uncultured Opitutaceae bacterium
CCAAACGTGGATGCACGATTTTCATGTGTAACCTATTAGGTTACACTTTTCCGATCTGCCAGCAGAGAAGAGACGAATTTTGTAACCTAATAGGTTACAGTTTACCGAGTGATCGGTGAGGGGCGAGTGAGGAAAAATCAGCGCCTTGGCCTTCGCTCAGCGGGCGGCGAGGGCGCGTTTCAGGCGGGCGAGGGCTTCGACGAGGGTGGCGCGGGTGCAGCCGAAATTCAGGCGGACAAAGGTGTCCTTCACCACGCCGAAGGGCGCGCCGTCGGAAAAGCCGAGACCATGCTGCTCGAAGAAGGCGGTGGCGTTGGTCAGGCTGAGCGCTGAGACGTCGAGCCAGGCGAGGTAGGTGGCTTCGACATGGGACATCGTCATGCCGGGCAACT
>CAYYVB010000142.1:402-2994 GCA_964475035.1 uncultured Opitutaceae bacterium
TTCACGTCGGGCACGGTGCCTTGCGTGGCGCGCTTGGAGGTCGCGCGCAGCGCGGCATCGGGGATGACCGCGAAGGAGCAGCCGAGTCCCGGCACGTTGTAGGTCTTGCTCGGCGCCATGAGCGTGATGGTGCGCGCGGCGATATCGGGGCCGAGCGTGGCGACCGGCACGTGCGCGATGTCATCCAACACCAAGTCGCAGTGGATCTCGTCCGACACGAGCACGAGACGGTGGCGCACGCAGAAGGCGGCGATCTGTGCCAGCTCTGCGCGAGTGAACGCACGGCCGACGGGATTGTGCGGGCTGCAGAGGAAGAACGCGCGCGTGCGCGGCGTGACGGCGCGTTCGAGAGCGGCGAAGTCGAGTTCCCAGCGCCCGGCCACGCGCGTCATCGGGACCGAGACGGTGCGGTGCTGCTGGTTGGCCGGAGCGGTGATGAAGGGCGGATAGACCGGGGTGGTGCAGAGGATTTCGTCGCCCGCTTCGCCGAGCGCGGCGGCGGCGACGTTGAGGCCGGTGACGAGGCCCGGCAGCCAGACGATCCAAGCGGGATCGATGTTCCAGCCGTAACGGCGCGCGAGGTAGACGAGGGTGGCTTCCTCGAGCGACGCGGATTCGATGCCGTAGCCGAACACCCCGTGTTCCACGCGCGCGCGGAGCGCCTCGACGATGGCGGGCGCGGCGGCGAAATCCATGTCGGCGATCCAGAGCGGGAGGATGTCACTGCCGGGGTAGCGGTGCCATTTGCGGCTGTCGCTGAGGCGGCGGTCGATGGGACGGTCGAAGTCGAAGTTCATCGCAAGAGAGGGGAGTTGGTGCCGCAGACGTGGGCGCTTGGCCAAGGGAAAATTGACATAAGACGTGGTGGCGTTGGGCCGTGCACGGAGCTTGAAGGATACGACCTCCTCGGCGCGCGCCGCACGGTGCCGCATCTCCTCCAAGAGATGCCGCCTGCGGGCGCGCCGTAATTTCCCGCGACTGCGCCACGCGGCGGACAGAGTTGCGCAGCGCCCGCGGGAGCCGGTTGCGCAAGTGCCGATGGACACGCGATTTTTCCGCCGGCGCGCCGCGGCACGCCGGGTGCATTCATCGTGGCACAAATAACCCACAGGAGAACACCACCATGTATCGCCTCACTCGCTATTCCCATCCCGCCGCCGCGCTCTTTCGCGCGCGCCCGCTTCGGTCCGGTCTGGAGTCGGAAATCGATCGTCTGTTTGACGCCGCTCTGGCGGACTTCGCGCCGCCGGCGCCGCCGCGCTTCCCGGTCGATCTCTACGAGGACAAGGACAACACCTACGTCCGCGCCGAGTTGCCGGGAGTGACGCGCGAGCAGCTCAACCTCGAACTCGTCGAGGGCTACCTCACGCTCACCGCCACCCGCAAGGACAGCGACCGCGAGTTCACGCTCACGCGCTCGCTCGCCCTCCCGGCCGACGTGCAGGCCGACAAGATCACCGCCGCGCTCGAGCACGGCATCCTCACCGTCACGCTCCCGAAGCAGGAGCAGGCCAAGCCGCGTAAGATCGCGATCACGGTCAACTGACCGCCCCGCACCGTCACCACCTCAACGGAGAAATCCACCATGACTCATCTCTTCCACCAAATCGCCCCGCGTCTTTCCCGCGCCGTTGCCGGCTCCGCCGACAATGCCGGCGCGTCCGCCGCCGCCGCCGACTCCCGCCCGGAATTCACCCTTAAGCCCGACTACGAGCTGAAGGAGACCGGCGAGGCCTGGGGCCTCGTCGTGCAACTGCCCGGCGTGGCGAAGGACGGCCTCGAGCTCACCGCCGAAGACGGCGTCATCCGCGTGCTCGGCCGCCGCGCGTGGCAGCGCCCCGCGGGCTGGACGCAGCTCTACCGCGAATCGGTCGACGCCGCGTTCGCGCTCGAGCTGACGCACGACAACTCGGTCGACGTGGACAAGATTCGCGCCGAGCTGAAGGACGGCGTCCTGCGCGTCTCGCTCCCGAAGACCGAGGCCGTGAAGCCGCGCAAGATCGCGGTCAACTGACCTGACCGCCGCCGGCGGAGCTGCCGTTCCGCCGTTCCATTTCAGGGGTAAGGCCCGGCCGTGTGTGCGCCGGGCCGGCCGCCGGAGTCCGCCTAGCGGGCCCGGCGGCCTTCATTTTTCCTGCGCCGGCGCACCGAGGTTTGGCTCGCGCCAGGCATGCGCGGCGCTTTGCTCGTGGGCATGATGGCTTTCGCCGATGCCGTGCCCGCCGGGGTGTTCCTCGTGGTCTTCGTCGGCATCATCGCGCTCGCCGTCTGGGCGTCGCGGCGCGAACACCAGCGTCGGATGCAGAACCTCGCCGCGCTCGCGAGCCGGCTCGGGCTCGAGCACAAGACGTCCGCGGCTGCGTGGTGGTCGGACGAGCACGTCGTCGAAGGGCGCCGCGACGGGCGGCTCGTGCGCTTCTGGTCCTACACGACCGGCAGCGGGAAATCGCGGCGGCATTGGATCGCCGTCGGCGTGGCGCCGCGGCGCGCGGGCAATTTTGAGTTCCGTTTCGAGCCGCAGGGTCTCGCCGCGCGGCTGGCCGAGTGGTTCGGCGCGAAGGAAGTCACGGTGGGCGATGCGGCGTTCGACGC
>CAYYVB010000142.1:3004-7698 GCA_964475035.1 uncultured Opitutaceae bacterium
GTGCTGCGCGCCGCGCTCGTGCCCGCCATCCGCGAGCGGCTGATGGCCGCGCGCGTCGCGGGCGCGACGGAAACATTCAAACTGGCGGACGGCATCGTGTTCTACGCGCGGCAGGGTCGCTTCGCCGATCCGGTCGCGGTGGAGCAGCTCGAGTCGCTGCTGCCGGTCTTGCAGGATCTCGCCGACGTGGCCGAGGTCGGCGCGGATGCCGGCAGCACGGGCTGAAGCTAGCCTTTCTTCGTCTTCTCCGGGATCAGCACCGAAGCGAGGATCGAGGCGGCGAGCACGCCGCCGATGATGACGAGCGAGAGCTGGATCGGCACCTTCACGTAGCCCGAGGCAAGCATCTTCACGCCGACGAACACCAGGATGACCGCGAGCCCGACGTTGAGGTAGCGGAACAATTGCATCACGCCGCTGACGGCGAAATAGAGCGAGCGCAGGCCGAGGATCGCGAAGATGTTCGACGTGAAAACGATGAACTCGTTGCGCGTGATCGCGATGACCGCCGGGATCGAGTCGAGCGCGAACATCACGTCCGTCGTCTCGACGATCAGCAGCACGAGGAACATCGGCGTCGCGTGCAGCCGGCCGTCCACGCGCGCGAAGAAGTCGCCGCCGTGGAAATGGTTCGTCACCGGCATGACCTTGCGCGCGAGCTTTACCGCCGGGTTCTTCTCCGGCTCGAAGCCGTCGGCCTTCCTCGGCAGCGCGAGCTTGATGCCCGTGTAAACGAGGAACGCGCCGAAGAGGTAGATGATCCAATGGAACGCGTTGATCAGCGAGATGCCCGCGAAGATGAAGAGCGCGCGCATCACCACCGCGCCGAGGATGCCCCAGAACAGCACGCGGTGCTGGTAGCGCGGATCGACGCGGAAATATTGGAAGATGACGATGAAGACGAAGACGTTGTCGACGCTCAGGCAGAGCTCGACGAGGTAGCCGGTGAAAAACTCCAGCCCCGCCTGCGACCCCATCTTCGCCGCGACGAGCAGATTGAATCCCATCGCGAGGCTGAACCACACGGCGCACCAGGCCAGCGCCTCCTTGAGCGAGACGACGTGCGCCTTCCGGTTGAACACGCCGAGGTCGAGCGCGAGCATCGCGGCGACGAACAGCAGAAATCCGGCCCACGCCCACCAAGGCATCGAGCTGAACATGGCGAAGGCAGAAGACATGAAGCGCGCAGTTTGAGCCGCCGCCTTCCCCGGCCGCAAGGAGCGAAAGCGTCCGCCCGCGCGCCGCGTCCGCGCTGGACGGGCTTAGCCTTTGACATCGAAGGTGGTGGGTTTTTCGTCTGAAGCACGATGTCCAGCCTCCGGATTTTCCTCGTCTTCCTGTCGCTCGTCTTCGCTCCGCTCGCCGCGTTCGCGCAGGCCGAAACCGCGCCCGGTGCCGATGCCGGCGGTGTCTCCGCACCCGCCTCCGTCGCCACCGCCAACACCACGGCCGCCGCCGCCGCCGTGGCCAGCGGCCAGGCGAACCCGCGCGCGCCGGATTTTCTCGAACACCTCGTCGACCTCATCCTGGAGGTCTTCGACGTGCGCACCAGCGGGAACACGGTGACGCACTACACGATCGCCGTTCTCATCACCCTCATCGCCTACGTGTTGCGCCGTGTGGTGACGACGTTGCTCTTCGCCTTCTTCCGCAAGCTGGCGGCGCGCACCCAGTCGACGCTCGACGACAAGCTCTTTCCCGCGCTCGAGGGGCCGGTCAAGGCGCTCATCGTCGTCGTCGGCACCACCGCCTCCATCAAGGTGCTCAAGCTCTCGGAGCCGGCCGACGACACGCTGCGCTATGTCTACACGCTGGCGTTCTCGTTCGTCCTCTTCTGGGGCTTCCTGCGCATCTTCAACACCGTGCTCGACCACCTGGCGAGCGTGGCGCGCGACAAGCAGCTCGGGCTCGCGCCGTTCATGCCGTGGATCAAGAAATCGCTGCTCACGATCGTCTTCGTCTTCGGTGTGCTGATGATCGCCCAGAGCCTCGGCGCCGACGTGAAGGCCTTCCTTGCCGGCCTCGGCATCGGCGGCCTCGCCTTCGCCCTCGCGGCGCAGGACACGATCGCGAACATCTTCGGCTCCGTCGTCGTCGCCGTCGACCAGCCCTTCAAGATCGGTGAGACGGTGCGCATCGGCACGCTCGTCGGCATGGTCGAGGACATGGGCCTGCGCTCGACCAAGATTCGCGCCCTCGACCGCTCCCTTGTCACCATCCCGAACAAGACCGTCGCCGGCGAGATCATCACCAATCTCGCCCGCTTCAACGGCCGCCGCGTCGAGCAGGTGATCGGCCTGACCTACGACACCAGCGCGGCGCAGATGGAGGAGATCGTGGCGGAGTTCCGCCGTCTGCTGCTCGCGCAGGAGGAAATCGATCCGACGTCGGTCATCTGCTATTTCCGCGACTACAACAGCTCGTCGCTCGACATCTGGCTGGTGTATGTCGTGAAGGATCCGGATTTTCACCGGCATATGGAGCTGCGCCAGCGGCTGAACCTCGCCTTCATGCGCGCGGTCGAGGCGCGCGGCCTGTCGTTCGCGTTCCCGACCCAGACGGTGCATGTCGCCTCGCTGCCGAATCCGGCGGTCCCGCCGCCGCCCGGCGCCGCGCCGGCGCAGAACAACTGAGTGCCGTCGCGTGCCTGCATCCGTCTCCGCTCCCGTCCGCCCGGTGCTGCTCTACGACGGCGAGTGCGGATTGTGCAACGCGTGCGTCCGTCTCCTGTTGCGCGCCGATCGCGCCGGCACGCTGCATTTCGCGCCGTTGCAGAGCGCGCCGGCGCAGGCCTTCCTGCGCGCGCAGGGGTTGGCGACGCGGGATTTCGACACGCTTGTCTTCGTGCCGGATTGGGACCGCCCGTCGCCCGGCCGCTATCTCGTCCGCACCGACGGCGTGCTCGCGGCGTGCGCCGTCGCCGGCGGCTGGATCGGTGCGCTGGCGGAGTTCCGGGTGGTGCCGCGCGTCCTGCGCGATGCGGCCTACAAAGTCGTTGCGCGGCTGCGTTATCGCCTGCTTGGCGAATATCGTCCGACACCGCTGCCGCGGGCGGAGTGGGAGAGTCGCTTCCTCGCGCGCTGAATGAAAAAGCCCCGCACCAAGTGCGGGGCCCGGGAATTGAGAAATTCGAATCGATTGAGCCTCGGCGCGCGGTTCACTCGCGGTCGCCGTAGTCGCGCCGGTCGCCGCCGCCGCGTCCGCCGCGATCGCCGCCGCGGAATCCGCCGCCCCCGCCGCCGAAGCGACGCGGGCCCCCGCGGCCTCCGCCGAAACCGCCGCGGCCTCCGCCGCCGCCACGGAAGCCGCCCCCGCCGCCGCCTTCGCGCGGCGGACGTTCCTCGCGTGGGCGCGCGAGATTCACGGCGAGCTGCCGCCCGCCGAGTTCGTAGCCGTGGAATTTCTCGACCGCCTTCTGCGCGTCCTCCGGCGTGCCCATCGTGATGAATGCGAAACCGCGCGAGCGTCCGGTGAACTTGTCGAAGATGATCTCCACCACGCTGACCGCGCCGGCCTGGCCGAAGAGGGCCTCGAGATCCTGCGCGGTGCTGGCGAACGGAAGATTTCCGACGTAGAGCTTGCTGTTTTCCATGGGGTTTCGGGGGTGCTGCGTGCTGTTCCGCCCGTTCCCGACTGCCGGGATTCAAATCATCACCGAACACTGACACGGCGCTCACCTGACGATCCTGCGTGGCGGCAAAGTCTGGCAAACAACCGGTCCGACAAACGCACTTTGCGCCGCGGCCGCGGCGCGCGCAAGGCCGGAACTCGTCGCGCCGCCGCGCGCGCTTGCCCGGCCTCCGCGCCGGATTCAAGCGCGTTTTCCCTCTGAGGATTATGTTTTTTCCCTCTAGAAAATCATTGCATCGCCCCCGGCCCGTTCTAATACGGGAAGCACTATGGCAAAGAAATCTGCTCGCAAACCCAACGCTAAGTTCATGGCTCCGGTCACTCCGGACGCCGTTCTCGCCGAGGTCGTCGGCTCGAAGCCGCTGCCCCGCACCGAAATGACCAAGAAACTCTGGGCCTACATCAAGAAGAACGGGCTCCAGGACAAGAAGAACAAGCGCATGATCAACGCGGACGCCGCCCTCAAGGCCGTCTTCGGTGGCAAGGCGCAGGTCAGCATGTTCGACATGACCAAGCTCGTGTCGAAGCACGTGTCCTGATTCGGAGCTCATCCGATTTTTTCCTGACCGCCGCGGAGTGATCCGCGGCGGTTTTGTTTTGCGAGCCTGCGCCCCGCGGGATTGTCTCACGGCGTCACCGCCTCCCGTGCGCATCATCCGGCCCCAATTCCGCACCAGCCTCGCGTGGCTCGTCATCCTCGCCGCTGCCGCGTCCATTGGGTGGTGGCGGGCCGAAGAAGAACAGGCGTCCCTGCTCCGCCAGTGGCTCGACCGCGCGCAACGATGCGCCGTGGCGTTCCAGACGCCCGACCTGCAGCAACTCACCGGCACGCGCGCCGATCTCGGCACCGCTTCCTACACGGCGGTCAAGGATCGGCTGCGCCGCCTGCGCGGCATCGGCGCCGACATCCGCTTCATCTACCTCTTCCGCACCACGGGTGAGCCCGGTCGCGTCGTCTTCCTCGCCGACTCCGAACCCGAGGGCTCCGACGATCAGTCTCTGTCGGGCGACGACTATCCGGCGGCGCTGAATCCCCCCGGCCTGCAGGCGAGCCTCCGCGATCA
>CAYYVB010000143.1:0-7685 GCA_964475035.1 uncultured Opitutaceae bacterium
CACCACACGCGCAGAGGAGGACTCGAAAATTTGTAACCTAATAGGTTACAAATACCGAGGGGCGCATTCGCGGTGGAAATGGTCGCGGAGGCGCGAGGTCGCTGGTGATCGTCAGGCGCGCGTCCATTCGGCCGGCTGACGCCGGCCACCTTCACTTCGCGGATTCGGGTGACGCAGCGACCGAGTTCGCGACTGCGGCCTCGCGGGCGAGGCGGCGTTCCCAATACCACGTGTAGAACACGGGCACGGAGAAGAGCGACACGATGTCGAAGATCATGCCGCCGACCACGGGCAGCACCATCGGCACCATCAGCTCCGAACCGCGGCCCGTCGCCCACAACACCGGGATGAGCGAGAGAAGCGTCGTGGTGTTGGTCATGATCGCGGGCCGGCGCCGGCGCAGGCCGGCGAGGAAGACGCGGCGGTTCACTTCCGCGAGCGTGCCGGGATGCGTCTTGAACTGATCCTGGATGTAGGTGCCGAGCAGAATGCCGTCGTTGAACATCACGCCGAGCAGCACCAGGAAGCCGACCACGACCGCGGTCGTCATCTCGACGTCCCACCACCACACGAAGAGGAATCCACCCGCCGTCGTGACGACGGCGTTGGCGAGAAGGATGATGGCCGTGATCAGCCACGAGCGCGTGCCGACATAGATGAGCACGACCATGACCGCCATCGACACGGCGATGATGCCGCGCAGCGTGCGGTCGGCCTTGATCTTCTGCTCGTAGCGGCCGACCCAGCGGTAGGTCGCGCCCGCGGGCAACGTGAGCCGCCCGTCCGCCAACGCCGCGCGCAGGCGCGCATCGGCGCCGGCCACGACTTCCATTTCTCCTCGGCCGCTGACATTGAGCATGACGTATTGCGTGCGCTTGCCGCCCTCGGAGCGGATGGCCATCGGCCCGATCGTGTAAGTGAGTCCGATCTCGCTCGGGCGCATGCCGGTCTGGCGGATGACTCCGGCTTCGACCGCGTGCGCGATCGCCGCGGGCAAGGCGTCGCCCGCGGCGACGGTCAGCTCGACGCAACGCGGCGCAAGGATCGTGAGGTTGCGCTGGTGCGCGAGCGGGAGCCGGCCGAGCAGCTCCGCGGCGTCGGGCGCGTCGGGGCCGAGCTCGAGCACGTGCACCGTGGGCAGCGCGAGGAGGTTGTTCAACGGCACGGAGCCGTGCTCGCCCGCGACGGCGGGCACTTGCAACTGCATCAACTCGTCAGGGTCGTCGCGCCGTTCGCGGGCGTAACGGATGCGCACCGGATAACGCAGCGCGCCCTCGACGCTGTAGGTGATCGCCATGCCGCCGAAGGCGCTCTCGACGGCACGCATGACCTGCTCGTTGGTCAGGCCGAAGCGTGCGACCTTCGCCGGATCGAGACGGATCTCGGCGTAAGGTTTTCCGCCCTCGCGCTGCATCTGCACGTCGACGGCGCCGGGCGTGGGCTGGATGATCTTCTCCGCGGCCTCGGCGAATCGCTCGAGCTCCTCGCTGTCGTCGCCAAGCACCTGCAAGGCGATGAGGCTGCGGATGCCGGTGGAAAGCATGACGACGCGCGTCTCGATCGGCTGGAGCCAACTCGGCGCCACGCCGGGGATGTCGCTGATCGCGGCAAGCGCGGCACGGACCTCGGCGAGCGTGCGCGGGCGCTTTTCGACCATGCCATCTTCGCGCGTCACCTCGTGCACCGGCCATTCCGCGTAGGGTTTGAGCAGCACGACGGTCTCGATCATGCCGAGCGGCGCGGGGTCGAGCGCGGTCTCGGCGCGGCCGAGCTTGCCCATGACGTTTGCGACCTCGGGCACGGATTCGATGAGGCGGTTCTGCATCATCATCACGCGCTGCGTCTCGCCGAGCCCGCCGGTGGCGGGGATCGAGGGCATGAAGAGCAGGCTGCCCTCGTCGAGCGGCGGCAGGAAACTCGATCCGACGCCCGGGAACGCGCGCGTCATCGCCTGGTCGAGCGTCGTGCGCGAGAGATCCGCGCCAGAGAACTCGACCACCTTCCGCAACGGCTAGCTCAGCGTCGGCCAGCCCGCGCCGAGCAGGTAACCGCCGAGCGCCATCGTCGCGATCGTCGTGGTGAACGCGACCTTGTGCCGCAGGATCCGCGCGTAGGCCCACTCGTAGGCCACGTGGATCGCGTGGCTCATCGGGTTCTCCTCGTAATTGACCAGCTTCTCGCGGCCGAGTCGCCACACCGCGGAGCCGACGAGCGCGGCGAAGAGCGGCGTGAAGAGCCAGCCCGGCACCGTCAGCGACCAGCGGCCGTATTCGAGCGGCAGCGTCCACCCGTCGCGGATGAACCACCCGAACGCCACGCCGGCCGCCACGCCGGTGAGGGCGACGAGCAGCGGCTTCCGCACATGCCATGGCGGCAGCAGCAACCGGCAGAGCGTCGGCACGAGCAGCGTGCCGAAGAGCACCGCGCCGCTGATCGCGAGCGACTTCGTCAGCGCCAGCGGCTCGAACAACCGCCCCGCCTGGTCCGTCAGCGCGAAGATGGGCAGGAACCCGATGACCGTCGTCGCCGCCGACGTGAGCAACGGCCGCGCGACTTCCTCGGCGGCGCGCACGACCGTGGCGGTGATCTCCTCGT
Organism: uncultured Opitutaceae bacterium; assembly: GCA_964475035.1. Taxonomy (GTDB): domain Bacteria; phylum Verrucomicrobiota; class Verrucomicrobiia; order Opitutales; family Opitutaceae; genus Didemnitutus. The sequence goes on from CAYYVB010000143.1 coordinate 2,596, forward strand.
TGAACGGCGAGGTGGGCATCGGGCGGCCCTCGCGTTTGCATTTCTCCTGCAGGTCGACGAGGTGCTGCGTGATGTTTTCGGTCATGATGATGCCGAAATCCACCATCACGCCGATCGCGATCGCGATGCCGGCGAGGCTCATGATGTTCGCGCCGACGCCGGTCAGATGCATGACGAGGAAAGTGAACAGCATTCCGAGCGGCAGGCTGATCGCGACGGCGAGACTCGCGCGCACGTGCAGCAAGAACGCCACGACCACGATGACGGTCGTGATCACCGCCTCCTGCAGCGTGTAGGTGACAGTGTCGGTCGTCTCGCGGATGAGTTGCGAGCGGTCGTAGAACGCCACCGCCGCCAACTCCTCACGCGCGAGCGCGGGCTGCAGGTCCATGAGGCGGCGCTTGATGGCGTTGATCACCGTCATCGGGTCCTCCTGCACGCGCATGCCGATGATGGCGCCGACGTGTTCCTGATAACCGTCGGCGAGCATCCCCTGACGGAACTGGCCGCCGAGCTGCACCGTCGCGATGTCGCCGAGGCGCAGGCCCGCGCCCTTCGCGCGGTCGCCGCGAATGATGACGTTCTCCACGTCCTCGACGGAGCGGATGAAACCGACGCCGCGGATCATCGTCTCGACGCCGGCCGACTCGACGCTCATGGCGCCGACGTCGCGGCCGGCGTTCTGCACGGCCATCATCAGCATCTCGAGCGTGACGCCTTGTTCCTCGAGGCGCAGCGGGTCGACCTCGATCTGGTATTCGCGCACGACGCCGCCGGCCGGCGCGACCTCGGATACGCCGGGCACGGCGCGCAACGCCGGCACGACAATCTGGTCGAGAAAGTAACGCTTCTGCTCCACGCTGCGCGGTCCCTGCAGCGTGAACGCGTAGATCTGCCCCATCGCCGTCGCGTCGGGCCCGAGGCGCGGATTGACGCCGGCCGGCAGCAACCCCTGCACCTGCGCGAGCCGTTCGAGGACGCGCGTGCGGCTTTCGTAGAGATCGCGGCGCTCCTCGAAGATGACGTAGAGGTAGCTCGCACCGTAGAGTGACATGCCGCGCACGGTCTCGACGCCGGGCAGGCCTTGCAGTTCGCGCGCGAGGCGCGAGGTGACCTGCTGGTCCATGTCCTGCGGGCTTTTGCCCGGCCACTCGGCCCAGACGATAACCTGATTGTCGCTCAGGTCGGGAATGGCGTCGACCGGGACGTTGCGCCAGCCCCAGAAGCCGGCGGCCGCGAGACCGAAGGCGACGGCGAGCGTCAGGAAGGTGTTGCGGATGGCGAAGGATAACATGGCGCGACGCGCTGCGCTCAGTGTTGATGACCGTCCGCCGCCGGCGCCGGCGCGAGCGCGCCTTGCGGGAAGATCAGGCTCGAAGTGCCGGCAAGCTGCGCCTGGCTGTCGATGAGGAACGCGCCCTGCGCCGCGACCACGTCGCCGGCTTGGAGTCCGGCACGCACGACATAGACGTCGTTGCCGTGCGCATCCTCGAGGCGGGGCCCGAGCGCGAGCGGCGCGAGTTCGAAGCGCATGCGGCCGTCGGAGGTGCGCTCGGCGACGCGCCACGCGACGTTGCGCACGCCGGTCGAGAGGACCGCGGTCTTCGGGATGAGCGCGAAACGGCCCCACGACTCCGGATCGGCCGGATCGGCGGGACGGAGATTCTGGTCGAGCACGCCGAGCATCTTCGCCCGCACGAGCGAGCCCGGCTGGATGTAGGCGCTCGCGCTAGTCAGATAAATCCGGACCTCGCGCGAACGGATGTCGGGGCTGATCTCGCGCCCGAGCCGGTCGATCTTGGCCTCGACCTGCGGCAACTCGCCGCGATCGTCCGTCGCGATCTGCACGCGCTGGCCTTCGCGGAGAAAATTCGCCTGCAACTCCGGCACGTGCACGACGACGGTCAGGCGGTCGGGATCGACGACCGTGAGCAGCGGCGCGTCGGCCATGACCTCCTTGCCGATCTCGAGCATGGCGTTCACCTGCTCGAATTCGCGCATCATCACCTGGCCCTGCACGGGCGAGCGGATCGTGATCGTGTCGGTCGGCGGCTCGCCCTCGAGCACGGCGTCGGCGACTTCGGCGAGGTTCCAGCGCACGAAACGCTGCTTGATCGCCGCGACGGCGGCGGTGTCGCCGAGCTGCTGCGCGGCGAGCAGCTCGCCCTGCGCGGCGAACACTTCGGGGCTGTAGAGATCGACGATCGGCGCGTCCTTGCCCACGACTTCGCAGCAGCCCCACGTCGCCATGTAGCGTTTCACGATGCGTCCGGAGACGCGCGGGATGATGACGGCGGTGTAACGGTTGTCGTAGTCCGCCGTGCCATAGCCGCGCACGGTGACGGTCGCGGGGCCGGTGGCGATGGTCGTGAGCTCGACGCCCATGCGGCGCTGTTGCTCGCGCGTGAGTTCGCCGGCGGTGACTTTTGTCATCTCCATGCCGCACACGGGGCAATCGCCGGGCTTCTTGCCGATGAAATCCATCATCGGGCACGCGTAACGCTCGCCGGTCGCGGCGTTCGTATCTTCGTGCGCCGTCTCGACGTGGAAGAGCGTGTGCGCGGGCAACAGGGCGACGACACCCGCGCCGAGGAGCAGGCCGGCCAGCGCGACGACGGAAGGAGGAGGCAGGCGCATGGCGGTCAGCGTTTGACGACTTCGTTATTGAGATAGAGCGGGCCCCAGCGGTCAGGGTCCTTGGCGAACCTCGGCGGGCACATCTTGCAGCCGAAGCCGATGGTTTTGCCTTGGTAGGTCGCGGTCGGGAGCTTCGGATCGACGTTCATGCCGCAGATGGCGCACACGGTGTTGACCGGCTTGGCGTCCGCAGAGGCGACGGCGGTGCTCGCCGTCGCCGCGGAAGACGCCGGCGCGGGCGTGGCCGCAGCGTCACGCGGGGCGAGGGTGTTGGTCACCATCGGGGCGTAGTCGCCGCCGACGACGGCGTTGGCCTCGCGTGCGGCGTGCGGCGCGAAGAGCGCGGCGCGGGCGACGAGCGCGATGAGGGCGCCGACGGCGAAGGTGGCGAGGAAGATGATAAGACTGCGGGTCATGGTGAAAGGGAGACGGAGGTGAATGGAGAATCTTTCACCGCGCGGCGGCCGTGAACTGCGCGGCGGAGGCGTAGCGCCAGAGTTCGGCGCGGGCGGTGCGCTCGGCCTGCTCGGCGGCGATGACCTGGAGCTCGGCGTCGGTCGCTTTTTCGAGCAGCTCGACGGTCATGAGGACGGTGGATTCGCCGGGATTGCCGGCGCTGGCGGCGCGGAGGAAGGCGCCGAGCTCCGCCTCGAGGCGCGCAAGCGTGTCGGCGCTGACGCGACGCGAGGACTCGGCCAAGCGCGCGGCGCGTTCGGCGCGGGCAACGGCGGCGCGGATGCGGTAGGTGGCCGACGAGGCCTCGGCCTGCGCGGCGGCGCGCTCGGCGGACGCGGCATCGAGTTCGGCGCGCGCGGCGCGGCGACTGCGCCAGGGGAAATCGGACATGAGCGCGACGCCGACGGTGTTCTCGTTGCCCATCGCGGTGCGCTCGCGTTCGTAGCGGAGGCCGACGGCGGTCATCGGCCGCGCAGCGGCCTTGGCCATGCCGGCCATTGCATCGGCCTCCGCGGTGCGCGCGGCGGCGGCAAGCAATGCGGGCGCGGCGGCGGGATCGATCGCCGCGGGTTCCGGCGCGACGAAGGCGGGCAAGGTTTGGTCCGGGCTCAACCCGAGCCGGCCGCGCGCTTCGGCAAGCGCGTCGTCGGCCATGCGCTGGTCGTTCTCGAGCATGAGGCGCATCGCAGCGAGGCGGGTCTGCACGGTGAGCCGGTCGGCGAGGCGCGTGCCGCCCATGCCGCCGGTCGTGGTGGCGAGGCGCGCATCGAGGCTGCGCAACACGGCGTCGAGGCGATCGACTTGGCGGCTCACGCAGGCGAGGCGCGCGGCGGCGCTCTCGGCCTCGGCCAGCGCCATGGCGGTATCGGCGGCGAGTTCGCCGGCCATCAGCGCGTAATCCGCCTCGGCCATCGCGACGGCCGCACGGGCGCGTTCGCGTTGGGCGGAAAGTTCGCCGCGCCGCGGCAACGGCTGGCGCACGCTGACTTCATACATGTCGCTGCGCTCGCCCATCGCGCCGTTCATCCGCGAAACCATGCCCTCGACCTCGGCGTCGGGCAGCAGGCCGGCGGCGCCGGTGCGTTGTTGCGCGGCATCGATGCGCCTCGCCGCCGCCTGCAAGGTCGGCGCGCCGGACACGACGCGGAGAAACTCCGCGGCGGCGCCAGGCGACGTCGCCGTCTCGGCGTGGAGCGACGGGACGGACGACGAGACGACCAGCAGGGCGAGGAGGAGCGGGCGCGGCGACATGGCGGTGAAGGTTCGGCAGGGAGAGGCAGTCAGGCGGTGCACCGGGCCGGTGCGCCCTACCCTATCGGATGTCCGCTCAGTGTTTGTGCGCGGAGTCGGACTTCTCAGCCTTGTCGGCCTTCTTCTTCGCAGCGGCGTCGATCTTGGCGAGATGTTCGGCCGGGTTCTCCATGAAGGTATCGATGCAACCGTCGCAGCAGAACTTCACGAGACGGTCGGCCTGGCCCTCGGCGCGGTAGATCCACTCCGTGGCGTCGCCCATGCTGCCGAGCTTTTCGCCGGAGCCGACGCAGACATCGAGCGGGTAGTTCTTGCTGGCCTCGGCGGCCCAGGCGGCCTCCTGGTCGGTGATCTTGACCAGCTCGCCCTTCGGGGCGGCGGCGGCGATGGAAACAAACGCCACGAGGGCGGCGAGGAAGGCGAGGATTTTGGGCATTTTCATGATGGTGCGGGTAATATGCCGCCGGAGACGGATCCCCTTGGGAAATCTTACAGGGAAATGCGTTCGGTCGGCGTATCATCCGGCCATGTCCACGGAGCCCGCCGCCCTCGTTGCCGCGCTGAATGCCCAGCGCGGGGCCTTCAAGGCCTTCCTCGCGGCCCGCGTCGGCAGCGAGGCCGAGGCGGAGGACATCCTGCAAAACAGCCTCGTCAAAGCGCTCCAACGCGCGGGCGAACTCCGCGATGACGCCAAGCTCACCGCGTGGTTCTACCAAGTGCTCCGCCACGCCGTCACCGACCACTAC
>CAYYVB010000144.1:0-4859 GCA_964475035.1 uncultured Opitutaceae bacterium
GTTCTACCTCCTCGACTGGGAGCGCACGCGCATCGACCCGCCCGGCACGTATTTCTCGACGAACGATTTTGTCGCCAAGGGCGGCACCAAGCTTTACCTCGGCTTCGGCGCCATCAATGACGCGGCCGGCCTCGGCGCAATCTTCCGCGGAGGCGAAAACGAACCCGGCACTTCCGGCCAGTGGGGCCTCAATTTGCGCTACCTCTCGAACTTCAACAACACGGAGTTCGGCTTCTATTACATGAACTACCACAGCCGCCTGCCCGCGATCTCCGCCCGCACACCGACGGTCCCGGTCAACGGCGCGCTCGCGGCCTCCGACTCCGGCGCGATCCTGCAGGCCAACTCGGCATTCATGAACAGCCTCGCGGGCGCGGTCGGTCCGTCGAACGTCGGCTCCTCCCTCACCACCCTCATCGGCGCCACCCTCACCGGCGTTCCGGCCGGCGCACTGCCTGCGGCTTTGCAACCCTTCTATGCCACCGTTGCCGGCGTCACCGGCCAGCTCGCGCAGCGCGAACTCCTCCGCGCGGCCGCCACCGGCAACTACATCATTGAATTTCCGGAGGACATCCATCTTTGGGGCGCCTCGTTCAACACCAACATCGGCGGCGTCGCCCTGCAGGGCGAATTGAGCTATCGCAGCAACCAGCCCTTCCAGGTCGACGACGTCGAGCTGCTCTTCGCCGCCCTTTCCGCGCTCAACTCGCGCTTCGGGGTCCCGAACAACCAGATGGGCACCTTCGGTCTCAACACCTACATCCCCGGTTACCGCCGCCACAAGGTGTGGACCGGCCAGATGACCGCCACCCGCGTCTCGCGCGGCATCTTCGGCGCCGACCAGACCACGCTCCTCGCCGAAGCCGGCTTCGTGAACGCCGATCTCCCCGCCAAAAGCATCCTCCGTTACGACGGCCCCGGCACCTTTGTTCTGGGCAGTCTGTCCGCGATGAATTCCTCGGGCAACAACACGGCGAACATCCCGCCGCTCTCCGAGCCAGCTGAAGCGTTCGCGGACACCTTCTCGTGGGGTTACCAAATCGTCGGCCGCCTCGACTACAACAACCTCTTCTGGGGCGTGAACATGTCCCCGACCGTCGTCTTCGCGCACGACGTCGACGGCAACACGCCGCTCCCGATGGGCAACTTCGTCGGCGGCCGCAAGACCTTCACCCTCGGCGCCGACTTCACCTACCAGAACTCCTGGGCGGTCGAGCTCCGCTACGTGAACTTCTCCGGTGCCGGTCGCTACAACCTCCTCGCGGATCGCGACTACGTTTCCGCGACGGTGAAGTATTCGTTCTAACCCCTTACCTCCGCCCCTAAAATGAAACCTGGACTTCGTCACACCCTCGCCGCCTCGGCCCTGCTGGCGTTCGCCTTGAGTGCGAGCGCCGCCCTTTCGGCGGCCGACGCCGCCCGCCTGGGCAACGACCTCACGCCCGTCGGCGCGGAAAAAGCCGGCAACGCCGCCGGCACCATCCCCGCTTGGGATGGCGGCATCACCGCCCCGCCCGCCGGCTTCACCCCGGGCTCGCACCACCCGGATCCCTACTCGGGCGACGCGCCGCTTTTCACCATCACCGGTGAAAACGCCGACCAATACGCCTCCATGCTCAGCGCCGGCCACCTGGCGTTGTTGAAGGCGTATCCGACCTACAAGATGCCCGTCTACCCGACGCGCCGCTCATTCTCCAACCCGCAGCGCATTTACGACGCGACCAAGGCCAACGCCACCACCGCCCAGCTCACCGCCGGCGGCAACGGCATCACCGGCACCCTCGTCGGCACGCCCTTCCCGATCCCGCAGAGCGGCATCGAGGTCGTGTGGAACCACCTCACGCGCTACCGCGGCGTCTCCGCCAAGCGCACCTTCAGCCAGGCCTCCGTGCAGCGCAACGGCTCCTACGTGCTCGTCGATTTCGAGGAGGAATACCTCTTCAACTACGTCCGCGAAGGGATGACCGAGGAGTCGCTCAACAATGTTCTCATCTACTTCATCCAAAGCGTCGTGCAACCCGCCCGTCTGGCGGGCTCGATCCTCTTGGTGCACGAGACGATGGACCAAGTGAAGGAGAAGCGCCGCGCCTGGCTCTACAACCCCGGCCAGCGCCGCGTGCGCCTTGCCCCCTCGATCGAATACGACAACCCGGGCACCGCCTCGGACAACCTGCGCACTTCCGACCAGCTTGACATGTTCAACGGCGCGCCGGACCGCTACGAGTGGACGCTCGTCGGCAAGAAGGAGATGTATGTCCCCTACAACTCCTACAAATTGCACAGCGACAAACTCGGCTACGACGAGATCCTGAAGCCGCTGCACATCAATCAGGACCACACCCGCTATGAGCTGCACCGCGTGTGGGTCGTCGACGCCACGCTCAAACCCGGCACGAGCCACGTCTATTCACGCCGCACGCTCTACATCGATGAGGACAGCTGGCAGATCCTCGCCGTCGACCAATACGACGGCCGCGGCAATCTCTGGCGCGTCTCCGAGGCGCACTGCATCAATTACTACGATGCTCAGTCGTTCTGGAGCACGCTCGAAGTGCATGTCGACCTCGACGCCCGCCGCTATCTCGTCATGGGCTTGGACAACAAGAACAAGATGTATGACTTCACCCTGACGCGCACGCCGGCCGACTTCACGCAGACCCGACTCCGCCAAATGGGCGTCCGCTAAGTCGCCTTACCAGCTGCACGCATTTCCAAGGCCGGTCATTCGTGACCGGCCTTTTGCTTGCTCGTTTCGCGAGCGTGCTGCCGGCCCGTAGTTTTCCCACACGCTGGCTTGCACCGCGTCACAATCTCGGCTCCTCTGTGCATCAACATGTTGCGGCTGCTTTCTGCCCTCGTGCTCTTGTTCCCCCTCGCCGCCCTGCGCGCGGCGGAAACTTCTGAACCCGCACCGCTCGCTGCCCGGGCGCTGCTGCTCGATGTGACCCGCGCCGGCGACAAACTCGTCGCTGTCGGCGATCGTGGCCATGTCCTCCTCTCGGCCGACGAAGGTCAGACTTGGACCCAGAGCATCACTCCCACCCGCTCGATGTTGACCGGCGTGTCGTTCGCCGACGGCGACCGCGGCTGGGCCGTGGGACATGACGGCGTGATCATCGCGACGACGGATGGTGGCCGCACCTGGGTGCGGCAGGACGGCGGCACTGACCTGCGGTCCATCCTGCTCGACGTGCTGTTCCTCGATGCGCAACGCGGATTCGCGATCGGCGCATACGGACAATTTCGCATCACCACGGACGGCGGCGCGACTTGGACCCAGCGCAACCCCTTGGGCGAGGACTTGCACTTCAACCGCATCACCCGCGCGCCCGATGGCGTGCTTTATCTCGCCGGTGAGACCGGCACTTTCGCCGTGTCCCGCGATGACGGCGCGACTTGGGAACACATCGACTTGCCGTATGAAGGTTCGCTCTTCGCCACGGTAGCCGCCGATGGCACCACACTCGTCCTCGGCGGCCTGCGTGGCCACCTCCTGACTTCGGGAGACCAAGGAGCGACTTGGAACGAGGTGGAAAATCCGATCAAGGTGCTCCTCATGGCCGGCACCCGCCTCGACGACGGAACTATCGTCATGGCCGGCCAAGGGGGGAATTTCTTTCTCAGCCGCAATCTCGGCCTCTCCTTCAAACACTGGAAGCCCGACGGCTTCGGCACCAGTGTAGCCGATCTGGTGCCCACCCGCGATGGCGCGCTTCTGACCGTCGGTGAAGCCGGCGCGGTGCGGATCAAGCTCCCCTGACCTTCCCATGATTTCCGGTCTCGAGAATCTCCTCTTCCGTCACCGCACTTTCTTCGCGCTGTTCTTCGCGGCGGTGACCGTCGTCTTCGGCTTCTTCGCCTCCCGCACGCGGGTCGACGCGAGCTTCAACAAACAGCTCCCGACCGGCCACGAATACATCGAGAACTTCAAAAAATACCAGGAGCAGTTCGGCGGTGCCAACCGCGTCGTCATCGCACTCGTCGCCAAGGACGGCGACATGTTCACGCCGGAATTCTTCCGCGCGCTGAAGGCCGCGACGGACGAGATCTATTACATCCCTGGCGTCGACCGCTCGCAGGTCACATCGATCTTTACGCCCAACGTCCGCTACATCGAGGTCGTCGAGGAAGGCCTGATCGGCAGCAACGTCATCCCCGCCGACTTCCAGCCCACGCCCGAGGGTCTGCAGCGTGTCCGCGAGAATATCATCAAGTCCGGCCGTGTAGGTCAGCTGGTCGCCAACGACTTCTCCGGCGCAATCATCGTCGCCTCCCTGCTTGAGGTCGACCCGCAGACTGGCGATCGCCTCAACTACAAGCAGGTCGCCGACGCGCTCGAGACGAAGATCCGCGACAAATTCGCCACTGACACGCTGGGCGTGCACATCATCGGATTCGCCAAGGTGATCGGGGACATCACCGACGGTGCTCGCGGCGTGCTGATGTTCTTCGGCGTGTCTTTCCTGATCACGGCACTCCTGCTCCGCTATTTTTCGCAGTCGACGGTCCTCACGGTCATTCCGCTCATCACCTCGGCCTGCGCCGTCGTGTGGCAGATGGGCGCGCTGAACTTGCTCGGCTTCGGCATCGACCCGCTGTCGATCCTCGTGCCCTTCCTCGTTTTCGCGATCGGCGTAAGCCACGCGACGCAGATGCTTCGCGCCTTTCGTTACGAGTTCAACATCGGCCAGGATGAGGTCGCCGCCGCACGCGGGGCCTTCCGTTCGCTCATCATTCCCGGCTCGGTCGCCATCGTCCCGGACACGGTCGGCTTCATCACCATCTACCTCGTCAAAGTCCCGATCATCCAGGAACTCGCCATCACCGCCTCGCTCGGCGTCGGCCTGATCATCTTCACG
>CAYYVB010000144.1:4869-6079 GCA_964475035.1 uncultured Opitutaceae bacterium
GCCTTCGTCAAGGTCGCCAACGCCCGCAACGCCACCGTCGTCATCGGCATTGGCATGGCGCTCTTCGTTTACGGCCTTTACCGCGCTCCGCAGGTGCGCATCGGCGACCTCCACGCCGGCGTGCCCGAGCTGCGCCAGGATTCGCGCTACAACGAGGACACCGCTGTCATCACTTCGAAGTTCAGCATCGGCGTCGACATCATCACCGTCCTTGTCGAAACCGTGCCCAACGGCGTGATCGAGCACGACGTCATGTCGCTGATCGACCGCTTTGCCTGGCACATGCGCAACGTCGACGGCGTCCAGTCCACGCTAACGCTCCCCGAAGTCGCCAAGACGATCAACGCCGGCTGGAATGAAGGCAGCCTCAAATGGCGTGTGTTGCCACGCGAGCAGTCGATGCTCGCGCAGTCCGTCTCGCCCGTCGAGACGTCGACCGGGCTCCTCAACAATGACGGCAGCGTCATCCCTGTGATGATCTATCTCAAGGACCACAAAGCGGAGACCATCCAGCGCGTCATCGCCGCGGTGAAGGATTTCCGCGCCGCCCACGGCAACGACCGCGCCCGCTTCCAGCTCGCCACCGGCAACGTCGGCGTCATGGCCGCGACCAACGAGGTCGTCTCCGCCGCGCAGTTCCCGATGGTGCTCTGGGTCTATGCGACGACGATCACGCTTTGCTTGCTCTCTTTCCGTTCGTGGCGCGCCACGCTCTGCATCGTGCTGCCGCTCGTCATCGTCTCCTACCTCGGCTACGCGCTCATGGTGCACCTCGAGATCGGACTGAAGACCTCGACGCTTCCCGTGGTCGCGCTCGGCGTCGGCATCGGCGTCGACTACGGCATCTACCTGTTCAGCACCTTGCTCGATAAACTCCGCAAAGGAGAATACTTCGAGGAGTCTCTTTACTACGCCTTCGCCACGATGGGCACCTCGGTGTTCTTCACCGGAGGCGCGCTCGCCGTGGGCGTCGGCACTTGGATGTTCTCCGCGCTGAAATTCCAGGCCGATATGGGCGTGCTGCTCGCCTTCATGTTCTTCTTCAACATGCTCGGCGCGCTGCTCCTCCTCCCCGCGATGGCCCGCTGGCTATTCCGCCATCACAGTGGCGAAACCCGCCCGCCCTTCCCCGTCGGCTGATCCTCTCGTTCGGCAGCGATCACCGTCGCGCAACGTCGCTTTGCGCTGGCCATGCCCCGCAGCGGCGATT
>CAYYVB010000144.1:6089-7664 GCA_964475035.1 uncultured Opitutaceae bacterium
ATTTTCTCTGGCGCATGTCCGCCTCCGAGGAATCGCTCCTCTCTCCCGCGCAACGCCGGTTGGTCGGCACCGCGCTCGGCTTCGGTGCCGTGGTGTCGATCTTCGCCTTGGCCGGCCTGAGTCTCGTGCTTGCGGGACGTTTCGTGGCCTCATTCTCCAGCGTGATCTGGCCGATCGCTACGGCGGGCATCCTCGCGCTGATCCTGCGGCCGGTGGTAGGCCTCTTCGAACGCCACCTGCGCGGGCGCCGGCTCGCCGCGGTGATCCTGCTTTACGGGTTGGTGCTCGTGGCCTCGGCCGGGCTGATCCTCGCCATCGCACCGCCGGTCATCGCTCAGATCGTCGATTTCTTCGCCTACTTGCCCGTGCTCTGGCAGAATTCGCTGAAGTGGGCGGAGGAGCATTTCCCGGAGTGGCTCACGGTGGCGCGCCGCTACCTTGAGAACCCGAGTGTGAAGGCCGTGCTCGATTCGCTGACCCAGCAGGCACAAGACATCCTCGGCCATGTCGCGCCGTCATTAAAGGCGGCGGGAGCGGGCATCTTCGGATTCTTCGCCTTCGTCGCCTCGGTGGCGATCATCCCGGTCTATCTGTTCTTCTTTTTGCTTTCTGATGACACAGACCCGACGCGACGGCTCGGGGCGAACCTCGGCTTCCTGCGCCCGGGCCACCGCGACGACATTGTGTTCCTCGTGCGTCAATTTCTCGACATCATCGTGGCATTCTTCCGCGGGCTACTGCTCATCGCGATGCTCAGGGGCGGGCTGCTGGCGATCGGATTCTCGGTCGCGGGACTGAAGTTCGGTTTGGCGCTCGGCCTTATCATCGGCCTGCTCAACATCGTCCCTTACCTTGGCTCGATCCTTGGCCTGGCCGTGGCGTTGCCGCTCGCCTTGTTTCAACCCGCCGGCGGCTTGAGCCTGCTCGTCATCGTCATCGGCATCTTCACCGCCGTGCAGATGATCGAAGGCTGGCTACTCACCCCGCGCATCATGGGTGAACGCACCGGGCTGCATCCGGTCACGATCATCTTCGCCATCTTCTTCTGGGGTCAGGCGCTCGACGGCGTGCTCGGCATGCTGCTCGCAGTGCCCCTGACGGCCTTCTTCGTGACGGCGTGGCGCCTCCTGCGCCGCAAATACCTCACGGAAGATCCGCCGGCCGTTTGACGACGCCGCGCCGTCGCGTAGCGTCCGCGCATGTCCTGGGAGGTCAAAGCCGGCAACGGCATCCACCTGCCGCAACTCGGCTGGCATCTCGACGCGACGCACTCCGTGCCGCAGGCCGTCGTGACCCACGCGCACGCCGACCACATCGGCCGCCACCGCGAGATTGTCTGCACGCCGGCGACGGCGCGTCTGCTGCAACACCGTCTCGGCGGACGCCGCACGGTGCATGCACTGCCCTTCGGTCACGCGGAGCAATTGACGCTCGATTGCACGGTCACGCTGCATCCCGCCGGGCACATCCTCGGCTCGGCGCTGGTGCTGTTCGCACACACACGTTTCGGGCGGTTGCTATACACCGGCGACTTCAAGCTCCGCCGCGGCCTCGCCGCCGAGCCCTGCGCGACGC
>CAYYVB010000145.1:0-7646 GCA_964475035.1 uncultured Opitutaceae bacterium
GGTCGGGAGACCCCGCCCTACAAAATTCCGCTTACTCCGCAAATTCCATCTCCACCACCAGCGCATGGTGATCGGAGGCGGGAGTCGGATGGACGGCGTGGCGCACGGGGCGCAAGCCGCGGTTGTAGAAGATGTGGTCGAGCACGTAGGGCCGGCGGCGCCAGGTGATTTCCGTCGCCTGCACAGTGGGGAATCCGGCCTCGGCAAACTGGCGCACGAGCGACTCGTGTTTGCTGACGTTGAAGTCGCCGCCGACGAAGGCCGGGCCGGGGCAGCGGCGCAGCTCCTCGAGCACGAGCTGGCGCTGCTCGGTGTGCACTTCGCTGCTCGACTTCAGCATGAAGAACGCGAGCAGGTGCGTGTTGAGGATCGAAAGCGGGTGGCCGCCAATACTCGTCTCGGCCGCAATGAGCAGGCGGTCGGTGGGCGTCTTCTTCTCGCCGTAGAAATCGAACTCGACCGGCGCCGAGGGCAGGTCGACGCGGCGCGTGCCGTGCAGCGGCGTGCGCGAAAAAATGGCCAGGCCGATGCCGAAGGGCAGCTCGCGCGGGTCGGGTTTCGGGAAGGCGAAGAATCCGTCGTAACCCGGCAGCGCCTCGCGGAGGCGCGTGTAGTTCGGCGGGATCGGCGGCTGCGTGCCGCCCGGCGAGGCGCGCTCGACTTCCTGCAACAGGATGATGTCGGCGTCGTGGCGGCGGATCTCGGCGATGCTCTGCGCGAGGTCGACCGGCGCGTGGTCCGGATCCTCGTCGCGCCAGACCTGGCCGAACTGCATGTTGAACTGCAGGATTTTGAAGCGGACCGGCATCGGGGCGTGGTTCGGGGTGGTCAGACTTCCGGTCCCGTCGGGGTGGCGGGGCGGCGGTTGCGCCGACGCCGAGGATGCTTGCCCGGCGCAATGATGCAGCAAGCCAATTTCTCCCGGGTGGCGGCGTTGGAATGAGAAGACGAGCGGACCGCGGGTGTGACACGCAGGCGTGTGGGCAAAGAGCCCAGTCAAAGACTGGGCCTACTCACAACGCGGCCGCGCGGCGGCTTACTCCGGTTCGGCGGTGCCTTCGACGACCCAGGTCCTGGCCTCGGGGACTTGCGTGAAAAATTCGCGCAGCACGGCGCTGAGGTGCTCGGCGTAGCGGAAGTGCGCGCCCATGCCGGTGCGGAGCTCGGCCTCGTAGATGAACTTGTCCGCGTGCGTGCTGTGCTCGAACGGCGTCTGCGCGCCGAGGAGCAGCGAATAGACGTAGGCCGGCGAACCGCGTTGCATGAGTTCGCGCGTGAGCGCGGCCTGTTCGCCGAGCAGGGCCTGATGCGCCGCAGGCGTGATCTCCGGCGGCAGGTAGAAGCCCGCCTGGATGAGGGGCGTGTAGCGGTGGCCGGTGCGGTGGCGGTTGAGGTCGCGCAGCTCGGCAATCGCCATGTTGTTCCACGCGAAGCTCACGCGCATGCGGCGCGTCGCGGTGCCCTGGTAGCCGTAACGGTTCGCGCGGTGACGGAGCGCTTCGGCGACCGGCTGCTCCTCGCGCAGCCACGGCGGCGTGTCGCGGTCGACCTTGACCCACACCTGATCGGCGAGCGGCGCGGTGGAGAGCCGCTCGAGGCCGAGGCGGAGCGAGGCGGCGAGTTCCTGCTGCGCCTGTTCGGCATAGGATTTTTCCGCGGTGCTGTGGCGCATGAGGCGCGGCGACTGTTTGAGGAGTTCGGCGCGGATGAGCGCGGCGGCGGCCTTGGCCTCGGGGTGCGCGAGCGAGTCGAGGTGCTTCACCGTGGCGGCCCACATGCGCGAACTCTGGACGAGGCCGAGGTTGGTGCGCGTGGCGAGCGGGATGAAGTAGCGCGCGCGGTCGAGGGCGTAGTTCTTGCGGATGCGGGTGACGACGGCGGGCTTGGCGTTCGGCGGGAGGCGGATGAGGTCGGGCTGCTCCTGGCCGAGCCGGTCGAGGCGGGCGTATTCGGCGTGATAGGCCGCGAAGGCGCGGGCCATGACGGCGCTCCAGCGCGGCGCGAGGTCTTCGGGGATGCCGAGTTCGGCCGGCGTCGGCAGGTTGGCCGCGTCCATCGTGATGTAACGCGTGCTCGATTCCTGGCCGTCGGCCATCTGGGCGAGTTCAAAAATCTTGTAGGCGAGCCACATCGAGACGCCGTCGAGCGCGATGGCGAGGCCGCCGGTCAGGCCGCCGATGGAGGCGTGCCCGTAGTCGACGAACTTGAGGATGCGATCGATGGACTCGTCGGGGTTGGCGATGTCGACCTTCGAGAGGATGGCGGCGAGGCCCTCGTTGCTGCGCGAGTAGCGGGCGAGCACGGACGCCAGGAGTTCGGGCGTGACTTTCGGGAGATCGGCCGCGCTGGGCGGGGGAACGAGGGCGAGTCCGGTGACCTTCATGGGAAAAGCATATCAATGAAAAGCGTAGATAATTTCACGCATCATACATGATGCCATGAAACCGCGGGGATTTATCAAGCGAATGCCTACCCTCTGCTTGTCTCATCGGGACCGAGATCAGAAATATCTTCGAACTGACCAGGTGAGAGTTCTCTGAAATTCATATCTCCTTCAGAATTAGTAATCTCAGGTGCGGCGAATGCAGCTCCATGCCGAATCCAACCAGCATCTTCGAGTGAGGATTCGATAACCTCAGGCAAATCGAATTTCACTGATGCTGAACTTAGCTTTCGCTTTAGTTTTGAAACTTGGTAATAATATTTTTCTAGGGCCTCACACGCCCTGTTCTCTGCATCGGCGTTGTAGTCTCGCTCAGTATACTTGAGTATGGCTTCTTTAGCGGCCGTTGGATTATCATAATAAGAAGACCATGTGTTTAAGCATGTCACAACAATGTGAGGTGTTTTCTTCATAGATACTTAAGTTGGCATTGGTCATAGCAACATAATCGCGAACAACTTAAAGCCCTATCAGACAGCGGCGAGCTTTTCCTCGGCCAGCTCGGAGAGCGTTTTGCCGGCGGCGCGGGCGGAACGGCGGAGGGCGCGGAGGGTGGCGGGGGTGAGGCGGAGCAGGACGGGCTTGCGTCCGGTGGATTTGCGTCCGGCCCCGGGGCGGGCGCCACCCCACGTGAGCGGCCGTGCCTTCACCTTGCGCAAATCAGGCAACGCCGTCCGGTTGAGGTCGGTGAGGTTCGTTTGGTAACCCTCGGCGTCAAAGGTCGGGCGCTTGGGGTGTTTGGTTGTTCCAGAAGTTTTCATAGTAGTCGCGTCCTTCCCTCCAGTAACCGGCCCCGATGAGTCGGATGACCCCGTTCGGCCGGTGGGTGTAACGCACGAGAAGGATGCGGGCGCCCACCTTGCCCAGCAGCCACCAGCGGAGTTCGCGGTGATCGCTGTGCGCTTCGTCAAAAAGAACCAGGGCCTTGGGATCGGCAAAGGCCTGCTGCGCCGTCGTGAAATCGACGCCGTGGCGCTCCAAGTTGGCGCGCTCTTTGGCCCGATCCCACGCGAACCGCATGACCGATAGCGTGACCAAGCCAACTTGATTAGCAATAGCAGAAATCAACCAAACCGGGCCCGGGGCCCGCCACCCGCCTCACTTCAGGATCAGCCAGCTCGTCAGCGGCTCCTGGAAGAAGCCGAGCACGAGGGTCGCGAGGGCGAAGGTGGCGAGGACCACCGTGCCGAGGAGCGTCGGCACCGGGCGGGCGGCGGCCGGGGCGGCGTCGCCCTCGGGGCGCCAGGTCTCGAACCACGCGGCCTTGATCCAGCCGAAGTAATAATAGATCGACACCGCGACGCAGACGATGGCGATGGCGAGCAGCGCGTAGAGCTGCGCCTGGAACGCCGCCAGGAACACCAGCAGCTTGCCCATGAAGCCGGCCAGCGACGGAATGCCGGCGAGCGAACCGACGCCGATCGCCAGCACGGCGCCGAGGAAGGGACGGTCCTTCGCGAGGCGATCATAGGCGTCGAGCTCGTTGATCGTGTCGTCGTCGCCCGAGAGGTAGGCCATGACGCCGAACACCGCCATCGAGGCGACGAGGTAGGTGAAGAGGTAGAACCACACCGCGCCCGCAGCCCAGGGCACGGTCAGCGCGGCGACGACGCCGACGAGCAGGAAGCCCGCGTGCGACACGCCGGAGAGGCCCATCAGGCGCTTGGCGTTGCGCTGCGTGAGGGCGGAGACGTTGCCGAAGATCAGCGAACCCGCCGCGAGGGTCGACAGCAGCGGCACGAGCACGCCCTTCAGCGGGGCGAAGACATTCAGCACGAGCGTGAGCAGCACGGCGAAGCCCGCGGCCTTGGACGCGACGGCGAGGAAGGCGGTGACGGGCGTCGGCGCGCCCTGATAGACGTCGGGGATCCAGATCTGGAACGGGAAGGCGCCGATCTTGAACGCCACGCCGCTCAGCACGAGCACGGCGCCGACGAGGCCGAGGAGGTTGTCGGGGTTGGCCGCCAGGAAGTCGCGCACGACGTCGAAGGAGAAGCCGGTCAACACCGCGCCGTTCGCCCCCTCGACGCGGCCGACCGCGCCGTAGACCAGCACGATGCCGAAGAGCATGATGGCCGAGCTGAGCGCGCCGAGGACGAGGTATTTCAGGCCGGCCTCGAGGGTGAGCGGGTTGTTCCGGAAGTAGGAGACGAGGATGTAGAAACCGATCGTGATCGTCTCGAGCGCGACGAAGAGCATCCCGAAGTGCGCGCTCTGCGCGAGGAGCATCATCGCCGCCGTGACGACGAGGATGACGTGGTAGAACTCCACGCGCGGCATCTTGCTGCGCGGCAGCACCAGCGAGGCGATGAAGCACACGCCGAGGGCGGAGACCACGAAGAACACGCGTGCGATCTGCCCGGCCAGCGTGTGGCGGAGCAGGCCGGAGAAGGTGGCTTCACCGAGCCACGCGGAGTCGAAGTTGATCACCAGCCCGACGAGCACGGCCGCGAGCGCGAGCACGGCGGCGACCGGGATGTGGCGGTGCTGGCTCTTCGGGAGCACGATCTCCAGCACGAGGAGGCCGAGCGCGGCGCACGCGAGGATGAGCTCGGGGAAGATGGCGGCCCACTGGTTCGAGGCGGCGGCGGCTTGCAGAAGTTCGGTCGACATGACGGCGGAGAATCAGCGTTGGGCGGTCGCGGCGGGCGGCGGCGTGAGCGCGGCGTTGGCGGCGGTCGAGATGGTCTTCGGCCAGAAGCCGACGACGAGGAGCGCGACCAGCAGCACGAGCGCGGGCAGGCGCTCGCTCCACGTGAGGTCGGCGGCCGGGTGCTTGGCGAGGACGGTGTTCAACTGCTCGGAATGCGGCCCGAAGAACACGCGCGCCGCGGCGCGCAGGCCGTAGATGGCGGAGATGACCACGCCCGCGACGGCGACGGCGGTGACCCAGGGCGAGAACTGCCAGAGCGAGACGAAGACGGTGAGTTCGCCCCAGAAGTTGGCGAAGCCCGGCAGGCCGACGCTGGCCATCGTCGCGGCGACGAAGAACGCCGCGAGCACGGGTGTCTTCTGCGCGAGACCGCCCATTTCGCTCAGATCGAACGTGTGGGTGCGGTGGTGGATGCTCGTCGCGAGCAGGAAGAGGAGCGCGACCGACAGGCCGTGCGCGACCATGAGCAGCACGACGCCGCCCGTGCCGATGACGGACAGCGTGGCGATGCCGAGGAAGCAGTAGCCCATGTGCATGACCGAGCTGTAACCGAGCATCTGCTTGAGGTCGCGCTGCGCCAGCGTGACGAAGCCGATGACGAGCACGTTGCCCAGCGCGGCGAGGAGGGCGAGGGTCCAGGCCCAGGACTGCGCGCCGACGGGCAGCAGCGGCAGCGCAATCTGGATGAGGCCGTAGAGGCCGAACTTCTTCAACACGCCCGCGTGCAACATCGCGGCCGACGAAGGCGCGGCGCCGTAGCCAAGCGGGGCCCAGGTGTGCAGCGGCCAGATCGACACCAGCGTGCCGAAGCCGAACATCAGGAGGCCGAAGATGTATTTCTGCGCGGTGTCGGCCAGCGGGCGCGCGGCCAGCTCGGCGCGGAGCGTGAGGAGGTCGAAGGATTCCGCGCCGCTCTGCGTGTAGATGGCGATGAGGCCGGCGAGCGAGAGCATGGCGCCGACCGTGAGGTAGATCGTCATCTTCATCGCCGCGTAGTTGCGGTCCCGTCCGCCCCAGATGCCGACCATGATGAAGGTCGGGATGAGGGCCAGTTCGTGGAAGAAGTAGAAGAAGAAGATGTCGATCGACGCGAAGGTGCCGAGGAGGCCGCCCTGCATGACGAGCAGGAGGAGCAGGTAGATCTTGAGGCGCTCGGCGCCGGAGCGCAGCGCGTAGAGCCCGGCCGCGAGGCCGACGACGGCCGCGAGGACGAACATGGGCAACGCCACGCCGTTCAGGCCGAGCTTCAGGCTGAGGCCGAAGGCCTGCAGGCCGGTGTTCGTGTTCGACACGAAGTGGTAGGTCGCGCCGTCGGCGGCCGGGAACTGAGACCAGAGCCAGAGCGCGAGACCCGCGGGCAGGACGAAGGCGGCGGCGGCGAGCTTGGTCGAGAAACGCTTCGGCAGGCCGAGGCCGATCACCAGCGCGGCGACGAGCGGCGTGGCGATGGCGAGCTGCAGGAGAAGGGCGTTGTCAGGCATGAAAGAAATTTTTCAACCACAGATGGACACAGATGAACACAGATGGAGGCGCCCATCTGCGAACCTGTGTCCTGATTGATCTGTGTGCATCTGTGTTAATCTGTGGTTCAATTTTTCAGAAAACCCCGGTCGCGAAGGCCCAGAGGAGCACGGCGCCGAGGAGGAACCAGTAGACGTAGACGTGGAGGCTGCCGACGTGCAGCGCGCGGGCGCCGATGCCGAACAGGCCGACGACGCCGGCCAGGCCGCGGATGATCAGCCCGGCGAGGACGATTTGCTCGAGGAAGTTGACCAGCATCGCGAAGCGCTGCTGCACCTTGGCGACGTAGTAGTCGTAGACCTTGTCGAAGGATTCCTTCAGCGCCACGAGGCCGCGGAACGCGCCGCCGGCCTTCGCCTCGAGCGCGTCGGCGGTCGCCGCCGGGTAGAAGGCCCACGCCGCACCCGCGCCGACGACCATCACCGCCACCGAGACGATGAGGATGAAGGTGTGATCCGCGCCGTGGGCGACCGGGATCAGGTCGGTGACCGAGCCGGCGATCCGGCGGAACACCCCGGCGTAGCCGCCGATGGCGGAGAGGACGGCGAGGAGGACGAGCGGGAGCGTCATGGTCAGGCCGCTCTCGTGCGCGTGCCGGGCGTCGTCGGAGCGCGCCTCGCCGAAGAAGACGATCTTCCACATGCGGATCATGTAGAACGAGGTCAGCACCGCGGTGAACGCGAGGGCGGCGAAGATCGCGGTGTTGTTCTTGTAGGCGAGGTAGAGGATCGCGTCCTTCGAGAAGAAGCCGGCGAGGAACGGGAAGCCGATGATCGCGAGCACGCCGAGCGTGAAGGTCAGGAAGGTGACGGGCATCTTCTTCCGCAGGCCGCCCATGAGGAAGATGTCCTGCTCGTGGTGGCAGCCGTGGATGACGGAACCGGAGCCGAGGAAGAGCAGCGCCTTGAAGAAGGCGTGCGTCGTGAGATGGAACATCGCGGCGCCGACGCCGGCGGCGAGCAGGCCCTCGGTCGTCTGGAGCGCACCGAGGCCGAAGGCCGCGACCATGTAGCCGAGCTGCGAGAGGGT
>CAYYVB010000146.1:0-7636 GCA_964475035.1 uncultured Opitutaceae bacterium
CATTTTGAGCCGCTGCTCGGCGTGCCGGAGCGGGCGGAGAGCGCGGCGCAGGCGCAGACGGGCGCGACGGCGGCGAGCGATGGCGCGAAACGCGGCGGGATTTGGCGGCGGGTGTTCGGAGGGTGAGCGACGTTCGCGGCGCGGACGGAGTCCGCGCCCTACCCGGCGAGAAAGCCGGAGGTTATTTCCGGACGAAGAATTCCCAGCAGAGCACGGCCGCCGCGGCGGCGACGTTGAGGGACTCGACGGTGTCCGCACCGGGGATCTTCACGAGGCGGTCGCAGGCGGCGGCGACGCCGGGGGCGATGCCTTTCTCCTCGTTGCCGAGGACGAGGGCCGGCGGACGCGGCAGCCCGCGCGTGCGGGCCTCCGAGGGCGAGAGCTGCGTGCCGCGCAAACTCGTGCCGAGGAGAAAATGGCTCCGGCGCAGCTCGTGGCAGAACTCCGGCAGCGACGGCACGCGGTAGAACTCGACGAACTCCATGCCGCCCTCCGCCACGCGATACGCGGCCTCGCCCGGCAGCGCCTGGCCGGGCGTGTCAGGGATGACGATGGCGCGCACGCCGAAATACGCCGCAGTGCGCACGAGCGCGCCGAGGTTGTTGGCGTTGCTCACGCGGTCGAGGAGGAGGAGCGGCGCCTTTTCCCGCGCCCACGCGTCGAGCACCTCGCGCGTCACGCGCCGGAGCGGACGCGCGGCGATGACGGCGACGATGCCGCCGTGGTGCACGGTGCCGGCGACCTTCTCCAACTCCTCCGGCGGCACCTGGCGGTAGATGCGCTTGTGCTGTGCGAGCCACGAACACATCTCGCCCGCGCGCTTGCCGGTGGCGGGATCGAAGAACAGCCGCAGCACCTCGTCCGGGTGCCGTGCGAAGAGCGTCGAGACCGCCTGCCAGCCGCAGACGTTGAGTTCGGAGACCTTGCCGGAGACGGGCTTCTTCATGGACGGACTTCGCCGACGAGGGTGAATTCCTCGCGGTCGTGATAGAGGTGGCGGATGCGCACGCCGGGCGCGCAACGGCTGAAAACCGAATCGGGTGCGCGCACCTCACGCAGCAGCGCGAGCGGGTCGGTGCGGCCGAATTTCAGGATGACAACGAAGCGCCGGCACCAACCGCGCTGCAGCCACGGCGCGACGAGGCTCTCGAGCACGTGGTGCGGCTCCTCGACGAGATCGCAGAACATCCAATCGAAGACCGCGCCCTCGGCCGGGGCGAACTTGAAGGCGTCCTCGCGGCGGTGCTCGATCAGCGGGTGGTCGAGCGCACCGCCCTTGAGCGGACCGTTGTCGACCGCGACGACGCGCGCGCCGCGCTTCGCCGCGCTGTAACTCCAGCCGCCGGGCGCCGCGCCGAGGTCGCACACGGTCTCGCTCGGGGCCGGCTCGCGGCCGAGCACGACGTAAGACTCCTCGACCTTGAGATACGAACGCGACGGCGCGAGCGGGTCGTCCGCCATGCGGCGCTGGCCGCCGCGCCAGACGTCGCGTCCGGCGAAGAGCCGCCCAAAATCCGCGAAGAACACCACGAGCCCGCGCGCCGCCCCCGGGCCGCGCGGCAGGTCCGGCGTGGCGAGGCGCGCGACGCGACGGAGTTTCTTCTCGAGCAATTCGCGGAACGCCTTCTCCACCGCGCTGGCGCGCCGGCCGAGGCCGGGGACCTCGGCGGTCTCGAGGAAGACGCAGGGCCACGCGGCGTCGATCTTCTCGCCGCGCAGGCTTTCCAGGAAGTAGTCGGCAAGCTGCTGCGCGAGGGCGTTGACGCCTTCGCCGCGGATCTCGCGCGGGGCGAGCAGCGTCAGGTGCGGGAAGCACAGCTCGTCGATCGACCGCGGCACGGCGTCGCCCGGCAGCGGCTCGGCGCCGGCCCAGCCGGGACCCGTCTCGACCACGGTCAAACCGTCCGCCATGAGCTCGCGCTCGAGGAGGGTTTCGAAGCCGTGTTGACCGAGGAAAAGCATCCGGCGGGGCAGTCTTTGTCATACCCGAGGCGAGGCGACGAAATTCTCCGTGCAATTTGGAGGCGTGTCCGTTGAGTTGCCATTCCGTCATGCGCCAGCCCACTTCCGATCTCCGCATCCGCACCGCGCGGCCGCTGTTGTCGCCGGCGATTCTCGAGGAGGATTTGCCGCTCGGCGAGGCGGGCGCGGCGCTCGTGCAACGCTCGCGGCGCGAGATCGGGGACATCCTGGCGGGGCGCGACGACCGGTTGCTCGCCGTGGTCGGCCCCTGCTCGATCCACGACCCGAAGGCCGCGCTCGACTACGCGCAGCGCCTCAAGCCCGTGGCGGACCGCCTCGCGCGCGACCTGCTGGTCGTGATGCGCGTGTATTTCGAAAAGCCCCGCACGGTGGTCGGCTGGAAGGGCCTGATCAACGACCCGCACCTCGACGGCAGCTTCATGGTCAACGCCGGCCTGCGAATCGCGCGCCAGCTCCTGCTCGACATCAATGCCGCCGGCCTGCCCATCGGCACCGAGTTCCTCGATACCACACTGGGCCAATACTACGCTGACCTCGTCTCGTGGGCGGCAATCGGCGCACGCACGACGGAGAGCCAGATCCACCGCGAGCTCGCGTCCGGGTTGTCGATGCCCGTCGGGTTCAAGAACCGCACGGACGGCGACGTGCAGGTGGCGGTCGACGCCATCGTGTCGGCGAGCCACCCGCACTGGTTCCCGTCGCTCACCCGCGAGGGCGCCCCGGCCGTGCTGGCGACGGCGGGCAACAGCGAATGCCACCTCGTCCTCCGCGGTGGCAGCCGCACCGGCCCGAACTTCTCCGCCGAGGCGATCGGCGGTGCGGTGGGGTTGCTGCGTCAGGCCGGCGCTTTGCCGGTGGTGCTGGTCGACTGTTCGCACGGCAACAGCGGCAAGCAACCCGAGCGGCAGGTGCAGGTCGCGGCCGACTTGTCCGCCCAGGTCGCCGGCGGCAGCCGGGCGATCATCGGCTGCATGCTGGAAAGCAACCTAGAGGCTGGCTGCCAGCCGCTTGAGCCCGGACGGCCGCTGGCTTACGGACGCAGCATCACGGATGCGTGTCTGGGATTTGCCGAGACCCTGCCCTTGTTGGAGCAACTCGCGGCCGCCGCCGCGGCTCGGCGGGCGCGGGGTTGAGCGTTCAGGCGGAAAAGCGTTTGCCGCCTCCACGCGGGCGGACAGATTTTCCGGTGTTTGAGCTCCGACTCCGAGAAGCCCCACCCCGAAGAGCATCCGACCAAGCGCGCGGAGCGCTGGGCGCGCATCCGCCGGGTGAAGCAGATGCTGAAATTCATGCCGCGCCGCGCGGTCATGCACAAATACCCCCTTGTCGGCCGCTTCGCCGAGGTCGCCCGCAAGCGCGCCTACCTGTGGTCGATGAAGCCCGAGGCGATGCGCCCGGCGATTTACGCGGGCTCGATCCTCACCCTTCTGCCCGTGATGGGAGCGCAGCTTCCCCTGGCGCTCATACTTTCTTTCCTGCTGCGGGCCAATTTCATGGTCATGGGCGGCCTCCAACTCATCACCAACCCTTTCACCGCAGCGCCGATCTATTATGCGACCCACGAACTTGGTGCCATGATCATCGCCACGGCCGGGTTCGGCGAGGCGCTGCCCTCGGCCGATCCCAACGAGGCGGTGTTGCCGTTGGACGATGCCCCGGGAGCCAAAAGCCACGCCTTCAATTCGGCGCCCAACCCACCGCCTCCGCCCTCGACCGTCCGTCGCATCGGGACGGCGATCAATGCCCTGATCATCGGCGGTGTCGTGTCGGGAGTGGCGCTCGGCCTCGTGCTCGACATCCTCTATCGCAACTACTGGCAGCACCACACGCAGGCACCGCGACGGCGCCGTGGTTTATTGGCATCCGGAAGCGCCCCGCCACCGCCCACGGAACCGCCGGCCAACTGAGCCATCGCGACCCCGGCGGGTGCCGATTCGCCTCGCCACGATGCGCGGCTCTCCGCACAAAAACGGCGCCATGTCCCGCCGGCAGCTCGTGAAGATTTCCCTCGGACTGATCGTCTCCCTGACCCTCGCTCTCGCGGCCGGCTGCTCGAGTAAGCCCACGCAGGCCGCCGAGAACAAGGAAGCCTCGACGGCTGCGATACCGGCCTTGCCCGCTCTGCCGCTCCCGGAACCGGAGCGCCTGCCGCCCGTGATGCTCGGGATCGATGTGCTCGAGGCCGAGGGCTTCCGCGCCATCGCGGGCAAGAAGATCGGCCTCCTCACGCATCCGGCCGGCGTCAACCGCCGCGGCGAGAGCACGATCGACGTCATCCGCACGCGCGCGCGCCAGACCAAGCTCGCCGCCCTCTTCGCGCCCGAACACGGCTTCGACGGCCAGATCCTCGCGGCGGTGAATTTTGGCGACAGCATTCATCAACCGACGGGGCTTCCGATCTTCTCGTTGCACGGCAAGACGCGCAAACCGACGCCGGCGATGCTCAAGGGTCTCGATGCGATGGTCATCGATTTGCAGGACATCGGCGCGCGCTCCTACACTTTCACGAGCTGCATGCTCTACACGATGGCGGCGTGCTTCGAGAACGGCGTCGAGGTGATCGTGCTCGACCGTCCCAATCCGCTCGGCGGCCTCAAGGTCGACGGCCCGCCGCTCGACTTCGAGTGGAAGAGCTACGTCGGCGCGTTTCTCGTCCCCTACGTGCACGGCCTCACGATCGGCGAACTCGCGCGCATGGCGAAGGAGGCCCCGCGCGTCATGGCCGTGCCCGGCGCCACCGGCATCAACGTCAGCGAGAAGGACCGCGAGCGTGGCCGGTTGACGGTCATCCCGATGCGCGGTTGGCGGCGCGCGATGCGCTGGCCCGACACGGGGCTGAAGTGGATCCGCACCTCGCCGATGGTGCCGACCTACGAGGCGGCGGTCGGCTACGCGATGGTCGGCCTCGGCACGCAGAACTCCGGCTGGAGCTCCGGCATCGGCCGCGAGTTTCCGTTCCGCGGCATCAGTTACCCGCGCAAGACACCCGACGAGATCATCCAGGCGATGGAGGCCTACAAGATTCCCGGCATCAAATTCCTCAAGATGCAGGCGCTGGGGCCGGACAACAAACCGCGCACGGGCGTCTACGTCGAGGTCGTCGACTGGGACGCGTGGCGGCCGACGGAACTCTCGTTCTACATGCACAAGCAGGCGTTGAAGTGGGCGACGCTGAATCCTTTCGCCGCGCTGACGACGGCGGAGCAGCGGACCTTCAACATCCATGTCGGCTCGACCGCTTGGTTCAATGCCCTCCGCACCCAGGGCGCCCGCGTGGATCCCGCGCTTTTCGTGAAGAACTGGACCGAACGCGCCGCGATCTACCAACAGCAGAGCAAGCGCTACTGGCTGTATCAGTGAGCGGTGACCGCCAAACGGGGTGACTCTGGTGCGTCACTCGCCCGTTTTCTCACGTGCATGATTATTCCGGTCACAGACCGGCCTTGCTGCCGAACACGGTGAGCGCCAGCTGCCCCGCCGCGGTAAGCTGCCTCACTCGCCGGCCTTGGCCGGGCTGTTCTGCGCGGCCCACGCGGCGTAGTCGGCGCGCGCCATGAATTTCAGCGACGCGCTGTTGATGCAGTAACGCAGGCCGGTCGGGCGCGGGCCGTCCTCGAAGACGTGGCCGAGGTGACTGCCGCAGACTTTGCAATGCACTTCGGTGCGGACCATGCCCCAACTCACATCGCGTTCCTCGCCGATGAAGAGGCGCTCCAAGGGCTGCCAGTAGCTCGGCCAACCGGTGCCGGAGTCGAACTTGTGGCGAGAGTCGAAGAGCGGCGTGTCGCAGCCGACGCAAAAATAGACGCCGTCGCCCTTGTGGTTCCAATACGCGTTGCGGAACGGCGGCTCGGTGCCCTGCTCGCGAGCGACGCGATATTGCTCCGGCGTGAGCCGCGCGCGCCACTCGGCCTCGGTGCGCTGCACGGAGGCCTTGCTCATGTCGATGACGACCCTCGACGGCAGACCGCAGGCGGAACGGGTGTCGTCGGGCGGGCAATAGGCGGCGTCGGTGGCGGGCGGCGTGTTGGCGGAGGACATGGGAGGCGTAATGGGCGAAGTCGCGGCGTGGGCGAGGATCGCCGCGGCGGCGGCGAGCGTGAGCCAGAAGGGGAGCGGCCACTTGTTCATCGGCGGTGGAGGTTAGTCAGACGATACGTTTAGGCAAACGCAACGGACGCTCGGGCTTGCCGAAGTGGGAGCCGGGCGGAGGCGGTTTATTCCACGCGCGAGCGGACCCGGCCGTCGGCGAACTCGGTGACGATTGTGTCACCGGGGCGGACTTCCTGCGCGCGCGCGACAGGTCGGCCCTGCGCGTCGCGCACGAGGGCGAAGCCGCGATTCAGCACCGACTGCGGGCTGGCGGACTCGAGGCGCTTCCAGAGCGCGAGGAGGCGGTGCGACTCGAGTTGCACGCGGCGCTCGGGCGAAGCGGCGGCGAGACGGGCACGCACGGCGGCGAGCTGTTCGCGGCGTTCCTGCGCGGCGTGGCGCAGCGCGGCGGCGAGGCGATTCGTGAGGTCGTCGAGGCGGAGCTGGCTCTGCTCGAGCTGCGCGGCGGGCGAGAGCAGGCGCAGGCGGCTGCGGGCGTGCTCGAGCTGCTGGCGCGCGTGCTCGAGGCGCGCGGCGGCGATGTCCTCGAGGGCCGAGCCGGCGTTGAGCGCGCGCTCGACGCAGGCGAGGTGGCGGCTGGAGACCAGCTCGGCCGCGCCGCTCGGCGTCTCGGCGCGCACGTCGGCGGCGAAATCGCAGAGCGTGAAATCGATCTCGTGGCCGACGGCGGAGATCACCGGCACGGTCGACATAGCCACGGCGCGCACAAGAGGTTCCTCGTTGAAGGCCCAGAGGTCCTCGACGCTGCCGCCGCCGCGGCCGATCACGAGCAGGTCGAAGCAGCCGAGTTCCTGCGCGACGCGGAGTTGTTCCACCATTTCGGCCGCCGCGCCGGCGCCCTGCACGCGCGCGGGCAGGACGACAAGCCGGCCGCGCCAGTCGCGGCGCTGGAGGATGCGGATGAAATCCTGCACGGCGGCGCCGGTCGGCGACGTGATGAAACCGACGCAGGCGGGCGCGAGCGGGAGCGGGCGTTTCTTCGCCGGGTCGAAGAGCCCCTCGGCGGCGAGACGGCGCTTCAGCTCCTCGAACTGCTGCTGCAACCGCCCGAGCCCGTGGTCGACGACGGCGCGGACGATGAGCTGGTATTGGCCGCGCGCCTCGTAGACGTCGACCTCGCCATAGACGAGCACCTGCAGGCCGTCCTTGAGCACGACGCTCTGACGTGCGGCGTCGCCACGGAAGAGCACACAGCTCAACTGGGCGCCCGCATCTTTAAGCGAGAAATACACGTGGCCGCTCGCCTGCGCGCGCAGGTTCGAGACCTCGCCGCGCACCCAGCCGGCGGGCAGGCCGCCCTTGAGCAGGTCGCGCACGCGGCGCGTGAACTCCGTCACCGTCTGCACGCGGCCGGCGTCGTCGGCGTCGAAGGCGGGGGCGGCGGGCTTCACGTCAAGCGGCTTTGCGGCGCCGCTCGTAGTGGCGGCGCACGAGGTGGAGCAGCGCCATCAGCGCGATCACGGCGCAGAGGGAGAGGAGCGCGATCTTGCCCTTGCCGTGCAGCAGCGCGTCGCCGAAGAGGAGGAACGCCGTGTTGAGC
>CAYYVB010000147.1:0-7599 GCA_964475035.1 uncultured Opitutaceae bacterium
GTCCACGGCTACAGCGCGAGCCGTTTCTCGTTCAACACCGCGGGCGGACGTTGCGAGACCTGTTCCGGCGCCGGCCGCATCAAGCTCGAGATGGCGTTCATGCCCGACAGCTACCAGCCCTGCGACGCCTGCAACGGCAGCCGCTACGGACCGGAACTCACCGAGGTCCGGTGGAAGGGAAAAAACATCGGCGAAGTCCTGCGCCTCTCCTTCGAGGAGGCCGCGGCGTTCTTCGATTTCCATTCGCAGCTCCAGCAGGTCTGTGAACTCATGGTCGCCTGCGGACTCGGCTACCTCACGCTCGGCCAGAGTTCGCCGACGCTCTCCGGCGGCGAGGCGCAACGGCTCAAGCTCGTCACCGAGCTGACCAAAGGCCTGCAGACCTATACCGAGCGCTCGCGCGGCATCGCCGTGCGCAATCTCTATCTCCTCGAGGAGCCGACCATCGGCCTGCATCTCAGCGACTGCGAGAAACTCATCCGCGTCCTCCACAATCTTGTCGATCAAGGCCACACGGTCGTCGTGATCGAGCATCATCTCGACCTGCTCGCCGAGGCGGACTGGCTGGTCGAGCTCGGCCCCGGCGGCGGCCCCGCGGGTGGCGAAATTCTTTACCAAGGTCCGCTGGCGGGACTCGCCAAGGTGAAACGCAGCCCGACCGCACCCTACCTGCGCGCCAAGCTGTCCGGCCGATAAGTCCGGCCACGCGCACCGTCGCCGTGGTGAAGAAACGGTGCCAACTCGCGCGACGGTGTGTTTTTCGTTCCCATTGCGGAAAGGGTCGCCCATCTTCCGTGACGTGACAGAGCGCCCCACTTCCCTGCGACTGTTCTGGTCGTTGCAGATCGGGGGCTGGGCGCTGCTCCTGCCGATGACAATCGGCGTCACCTATTCGCTCTATCAGGACTGGCGCACCGTGGTGTTGATCGCGTTCATGCGCCAAGGCTTCGGTTTCCTCATCACCCTTGGGATGTGGCGGATTTTCCGGCGCTGGCCGGCCGAAAATTTCAAGCTGCACCACCACGCGATGACCATCGGGTCGGTCTGTGTCGGTGCCACCCTGCTCGACGTGCTCGCGATCGATGCGCTGCGGCAGGCGCTGGCCCTGCCGCCGTTGCCGGATGTGCTGCTGCGCGGAATCTGGTTCCTGCGCGGCGCTGTGTATGTCGGTTGGACCGCCCTCTATTTTCTGATTCGCCACCAACTCCACACGCACAGCACGGAGCTGCGCTTTGCTCGCGCGGAGGCCGTCAACCGAGAGGCGGAGTTGCTTCAGCTCCGCGCGCAGATGAATCCTCACTTTCTCTTCAACGCCCTGAGCAACATCATCTCCCAGGCGGAGGACAACCCGAAGGCGGTCGTGGAGACCACGCACGCGATGGCGGACTACCTGCGCTATTCGCTCTCGCACAACTCGCATCATGCCCCGCTGGGCGCGGAGCTGGACGCGCTGCGGAACTACCTTGAAATCGAGCGGGTGGTGCACGGCTCCGACCGTCTGGTGTGGCGGATCGACGCCACACCCGAGTCCCGCCGCGCGATCACGCCCACCGCGCTCGTCCAGCCACTGATCGAAAACGCGATCAAATACGGCCTCCGCACTTCACCCCGTCCGCTGCAGCTCCGCGTTATCGCTCGGATCGAGGGCGGCCGCGTGCTCATCGCCGTGGAAAACTCGGGCCACTGGGTCGAACGCGACGCGGAGAATCCACGCCCCGACTCCACCGGCATCGGGCTCGCCAACCTGCGCCGCCGGCTGGAACTGCTCTACGGACGGGACGCTGGACTCGTTGTCTCGACGCCGCCGGGCTTTATCCGCATCGAAGTGCAGCTGCCCTTCGACACGTGAGCAGTCCGCGCCGCTCTGCGCGTGGAAACGGTTTCCAGCGGTCCTACTGAGTTTCGCAGTGTGAGTAGGCCGGCTGACTCCGGCCCCACCCTCGCCACCGCGCAAGCGCGGCACTCCCTGCGCTTCCACTCACGCGCACGCCAGCGGCAGGCTCGGGGCGATTTCGAGCGCGTAACCCGATTCGTCCACCCCGCCGGACTCGCGCTCGGCCCACGCGGCGAAGGCGATCATGCCGGCGTTGTCGCCGGTGTGCGCCGGTCGCGCCCGCAGGAACGGCACGCGTCGCGCCTGCGCGACGCGTTCAATCTCGGTCTGCAGCACGCGGTTGTTCGCCACGCCGCCGGAGAGGCCGACGCTGCGGTAATCGTCCTGGGCCAGCGCGAGCTTCGCCTTGCGCACGAGGGCGTCCATCACGGCGTGCTGGTAGCTCGCGCACAGGTCGGCCTTTCGCCGCTCGATCTCGTCGGGTGGCATCTTCTCGAGCGTGTAGCGCAGGCTGGTCTTCAAGCCCGAGAAGCTGAAATCGAGCGTCGCTTTCTGCGCGACCGCCTTGGGAAATTGAAAAGCGGCCGCGTCGCCGGTGCGCGCGAGTTTCTCCACCTGCGGCCCGCCGGGATAACCGAGCCCGAGCAGCTTCGCCCCCTTGTCGAGCGCCTCGCCGGCGGCATCGTCGAGCGTCGACGAGATGAGCCGGATGCGGCGATCCGCCTCGATGCGGAACAAGGCGGTGTTGCCGCCCGACACGAGCAAGCCGAGATGCGGCAGCAGGCGCGCGAGCGCCGCGTCGAAGCCCGCGGGATCTGCGGCGTGCAGATCGATGAAGGGCGAGAACGCGTGCGCGCGCAGGTGGTTGACGCCGACGACGGGGACGTTCCATGCGAGGCCGAGCGACTTCGCCGCAGCGAGCCCCATCGCGAGGCAGGCGGCCAGTCCCGGGCCCTGAGTGACCGCGACGCGCGTCACCGCGGAGGCCGGCATCCCGGCGAGCGCACGCTGCAGAAGCGGGGGGAAATGCTGGAGGTGCTCGCGGCTGGCGAGGTCGGGCACCACGCCGCCGTAGGTTTCGTGCAGGGCGATTTGGCTGTGGACCCACTCGCCCGCGAAGCCGCGCGCGGGGTCGAAGACCGCCACGGCGGTCTCGTCGCAGGAACTTTCGAGCGCGAGGATCACGGCCGTGACGACGCCCTCAGGGGCGGTTCTCCCGGTTGACGAGCACGCCGCGCAGCACCTCGCGCGCGGCGTTGAGTTGCAGGTCCTCGACCCTCTCGAAGCCGAAGCGGTCGGCGAACTCCGCCGGTGCGGCGAGGTCGGTGCGCGATTGCTGGATGCGCAGACGCGCCTCGTCGTCGGAGGAAATCTCCAGCTCGACGTGCGGCGTGATGCCCTTCTCGTGGATCGTGACGCCGCTGGGCGTGTAGTAGCGCGCCGTGGTCAGGCGGATGCCTTCGCCGTCGGCCATCTCGATGATGCTCTGCACGGAACCCTTGCCGAAGGTGCGTTCGCCGACGATCACGGCGCGGCCGGTGTCGCGCATGGCGCCGGAGACGATCTCCGCGGCGCTGGCGGTGCCACCATTGACGAGGATCGCGACCGGGTAGTCGCGGCGGCGATGCCGGCCATCGGCACGGAAGTCGTTGCGCGAGTCAGCCGTGCGGCCCTGCGTGTAGGCGACGAGTTCGCCGCGGTCGAAAAACGCGTCGCACACCTCCACTGCGGCGTCGAGGAGGCCGCCAGGGTTGTTGCGCAGGTCGAGGACGAGTGCGCTCATGCCCTTCGCCTCCAGATCGCGGAGCGCGGCGGTGAACTCGTCGGCTGTGCGCTCGCTGAACTGCGTGATCTGCAGGTAACCGGTGCCGTCGGGGAAAAGCTCGGCATTGCGCACGCTGCGCAGGCGGATGCGTTCGCGGGTGAGAGGGACGACGATCTCGCGGTCGGCGGCGGGGCGGAAGATCGTGAGCTTGATCGCGCTGCCCGGCTCGCCGCGGATGAGGCGGACGACCTTGTCGAGCGCGGGATCGGCGATCGGCTCGCCATTGACGGCGACGAGGCGGTCGCCGCGGCGCAGGCCGGCGCGCTCGGCGGGTGTGTCGGCGATGGCGGCGATGACGACAATGTGGCCGTCGCGCAGCTCGACCTGCACGCCTACGCCGCTGAATTCATTGTTCAACTCCTCCTCCGTCGCGCTGTAGGCCTCGGCGTCGAGGTATTCGGTGTGCGGGTCGAGTTCGCTCAGCATGCCCCGCAGCGCCGCGCGCGTGAGGCGCTCGTAGGTCGCCTTGTCCGCCTCGACGTAGTTGCGCTGCACCGTCTCGAGCACGTCGCGGAAGTAGCGCACGTTGCGGTCGCGCTCGCGGTTCGGCCACCAGGTCGGCTGGCCGAACTGCCGCGCGGCGAACTGCGCGAGCAGAAAGCCCGCGAGCACGGCGGCGGCGATGGCGAAAAGTCGCTTGAGCATCGCTTCGACTGTGGGGAAATGCCTATCGTTGTAAATGGGCTCCTCTTCCCCCGCCTTCCGCTCCGTCTTTTCCGCCGAACCCGGCGCCCTCACCGGGGTGTCGTTCGCGCGGTTCATGGAGCTGGCCATGTATCACCCGACGGTCGGCTACTACACCGCGCCGCGCCGGCGCGTGGGGCGCGACAAGGAGGCGGATTTCTTCACGGCGACGACGTTCAGTCCGGTCTTCGGCGAACTCGTCGTCGCGGCGGCGGCGGGTCTGCTCGCGGGGCGCGGCGAGTTGCGCGACTTCACCTTTGTCGAGATCGGCGCCGAGCCCGCCGGCGGCGTGCTGCGCGACGTCGCCCATCCGTTCGGCGCGTATCGCACGTTGTCCTACGGGCAACCGCTGGAATTCACCGGACGGTGCGTGGTGTTTTCCAACGAGCTCTTCGACGCGCAGCCGTTCCATCGCGTGGCGTTTCGTCGCGGGGCTTGGCGCGAGCTCGGCGTCGCGCTCGCCGGCGAGGAGTTGCGCGAGGTCGAATTGGCGGAACCCACCGCCGAATTGGCGGCGGCGCTGCCGGATTTCCCGCCCATGGCGCCGGAAGGCTACGTGATCGACGCGCCGTTGCGCACCGTGCCGCTGCTCGAACGCCTCGTGCGCCAGCCGTGGACGGGGCTGTTCCTCGCCTTCGACTACGGCCGCAGTTGGGCGACACTGGTCGAGGAATACCCCCAGGGCACGGGGCGCACGTATTCGCGTCAAATCATGGGCGAAGACCTGCTCGACCGGCCCGGCGAGATCGACCTGACCTGCCACATCTGCTGGGACTGGCTGGCCGATTCGCTCCAACGGAACGGCTTCGGCGAAGCCCTGGTCGAGTCGCACGAGGTCTTCTTCACCCGCCGCGCCGAGGCGGCGCTCGCCGCCATCGTCGCGGCGGAGGCGCGCGGCTTCAGCCCGCGCAAGCAGGCCGTCATGCAACTGCTGCACCCGGGGCACATGGGACGGAAGTTTCAGGCGCTCCACGCGTTGCGCGATTGAGGGGCGGTTTCCGCGCCCGAGGAAATTTCCCTTGCGTAGCGCTTCGGCGAACCTTTACTCACGACCCTTTAACTCGACAAAACCATGGCACGAATTTGCGCAATCACAGGCAAACGCCCCGTCAAGGGCAGCATCATCAACCGTAAGGGTCAGTCCAAGAAGAGCGGTGGCATCGGCACGCACACCACCAGCAAGACCCCCCGCAAGTTCCGCCCGAACCTGCAGAAGATCCGCGTCAAGATGCCCAACGGCGGCACCAAGCGCGTCTGGGTCGCGGTCAAGGCCATCAAGGCCGGCCTCGTCACCAAGGCCTGATCCGAGGTTCGACCTCCCCTTTCGACCCGCGGTCCCGGACCGCGGGTTTTTTCGTGCCCGCCCAACTCCCCAATGACCTCGCACGTCCCTTGGCCAGCTCAGGCACCCTCTACCCCGCCAAGCCCCGCAGCATCCGCCACCCGAGCAGATAATCCAACGCCACCGCCTGCCACGCGGCGACGATGAGCCAGAACACGAACTGGTAAGTGAGTTTGGCATTCTTGTGCCGCAGCAACCGCTGCGCCGCGAAAGCCCCCGGCCAGCCGCCGAGCAATTCAAGCGCGTGCAAGCCCGCCTCGGGGATGCGTTCCGCGCCCTTCGCCTGCGCCCGACGCTTGTCGATCGCGTAAAGCAGGAACAGCACGCCCGAAACGCCGGCGCAGCCGATCACCGCCCACGCGACATCATACCGCAGACTCAGCCGCCCCGCCGCGAGCCCGGGCAAAATAAGCAGCCCGAACAGGCCGATCGTCCACGCCCACGACCGGGGCGCAGGCGCTGGGGAATTTTCGCGCGACCTCGGCGCGGCGGACTTCGTGTTCACCCCGCGCAGGCAATGCGCCGCGCGCCGGTTGGCCAGCGCAAACCCGCCGGACTCACACGCTGTCCCAGTCGCGGTCCTTCGGCAGCAATTGCACGAGCGCGGCGTTGAGCGCGAGCAGCACCGCGAGTCCGGGCAAGGCCGTGATCAACGCCACGAGAAAATAGTCCGGCGCCTGCGCCAGCGTTAGTGCGCCACCCAAGACAGGCACGACCAGCATGGCCACGCCTTTCGCCAACACCCACGCCAGCGGCGCCGTCAGCCGCAGCGCCGGCCAGCGATGCAAGGCGAGCGCGGCGAAACCGGAGAACACCGCGAGCTCCAGCACCAGCAGGCCCGCGTGATCGAACATCGGTTGCCCCGCCGTAAACAACTTCACCGCCGGCATGCTCAACGCCACCACCAGCCCGCCGCCGACACCGTAGAGATACACCGCCACGAACGCCGCCCAGCAGGCCGGCAACAGATACGTTCCGAGAGGACGCTCACCGCTCCACGGCAGCGCATGCACCACGAAGGAGAGCAGCCACGCGACGATCATCAGGGAGACGGTGCCTTGCCACGTCAACGGACGCAGCGGAAACAGACGGCGCAGGAGGACTTGCATGCGGTGGGTGTGGTGTTGCGAGTTAGACGGATTCGACGCCGGGGCGTTCAATTCCGGTCCATCCTGCAAACTCCTTGCCAAACCCGCCGGCAAGTCGGGCAATGACACACGTCGAGTTACGCCGTCGGCGCGGACGGCGTCTCATTCTCCGGCACGGTCGCCGCGAGCTGCTCGAGTTTGAAATTCAGGATGGGCACGAGCACGAGCAGGCCGGCGCACGTGCAACCGAGCACCGCATAACCAGCCGCATCGTGCACCGTGCCGCTGATTGCGTCCGGTCCATACGCGTAGGCCCAGCCCGTCAGAAACAGGCTGCGCCCGAGATTCATCACGAACGCGAAAAACATCGAGGCCACGACGAGAAAAACCTTCTTCCACACCCGATCGAGGAACATCGCTCCGAGGAACGACCCGGCAAACAAGCACGCTGTCAGCGACCGGATGCCCGAACACGCATCGGCGACGCCGACCGGCCCCTTCGGCAGCATGAGCACGTTGCCCTGCTGCTCGACCGGATACCCGATCAGGTCGAAGACGAACGCCACCACCGTCACCACCTTGCGCAGGAGAAAGAGGCTGATCTGCGATTCGATCGCCGACACCAGCGGCGCCGAGATCAACCATACCAGCACGGGAAAGATGAACAGCGCCGCCACGCGGAACCGCGCCTCGTGCCACAGCGCGGACAAGCCTGTGATCGCCGGCGCCGGCGCGGACGCGCCGCCGGTCGGCACGTTGAAGAAAATCAGCGGCAGCACGATCGCCACCATGCCGCAGGT
This sequence comes from uncultured Opitutaceae bacterium, assembly GCA_964475035.1. Lineage (GTDB taxonomy): Bacteria > Verrucomicrobiota > Verrucomicrobiia > Opitutales > Opitutaceae > Didemnitutus. The sequence goes on from CAYYVB010000147.1 coordinate 7,574, forward strand.
CAGCGCGAACGTGCCCGGCTGCGACG
>CAYYVB010000148.1:0-7598 GCA_964475035.1 uncultured Opitutaceae bacterium
GTTGGGCGGCGCGGGCGACGGCGGCGCCGTGGTTGCCGGAGCTGTGCGTGACGACTCCGCGCGCGGCCTCGGCTTCGGTCAGGGCGAAGACCGCGTTGCAGGCGCCGCGCGACTTGAAAGCGCCGGCGACCTGGAGGTTCTCGCACTTGAAGAACAGCTGCGCGCCGCTGGCCGCGTCGAGGGCCTCGTGCGTGAGGACGGGCGTGCGCTTGATGTGCGGGGCGATGCGGTCGCGGGCGGCCTGGATGTCGGCAAGGGTGAGGGACATGAAGCGTGGGCAGGATTGGCCGACGCCGCGTGCGGTGCAAGCGGTGAGACATCCGGCAGGTGCGACGTTGACTCGGGGTCGGCGCGGCGCAGTTTCCCGCCTCGTGCAATCCACGCCCCCGGAGAACGACTTGGCCTCCACCGCGCCAGACTGGGAAATTTGGAAACCCCGGCTGAGGGTGCCCCGGTGGCTGCAGGACAACCCCGGCCTCGTGTTCTCGGCGCTCTACCTCGCGCTGTCGACGATCGGGTTGCTCTACCAATTCCTCTTTTTCCGGCGCTTCCGGCTCAACGTGCTCGAGTTCAGCGACGCGACGGACTTCCTGATGGTGGTGGTGCGCGAACCGCTGACGATCGCGATGGCGTCGCTCGGGTTGTTTTTCTACTGGGGTTACATGTGGTCGGTGCTGCGGGTCTCGGAGTGGTTCTACCGGCGCTGGCCGCACTGGCGGAAGGATGCGGTCAAACTCGCCGAGTCGCGGGAGAAGGCCCGCCGCATGGTGCCGTCGGCGCAGGCGATGTTCATCGCGGTCTATGCGCTGCTGTTCACGATGCTCTATTCCACCTGGCAGTCCAAGCGCGCCCGCGCGGGCGAGTTCCCGCAGGTGACGGTGCAGTTCAAGGTCGGCGCAGTCGAGCGGACGGAGCCGTTCCAGGCGACGCTGCTCGGCGCGACCTCGCGCTTTGTCTTCCTCTACCGGCCCGAGACGAAGCGGGCCGAGGCCCTGCCTTTCGACGCCATTGCGCAACTGAGCTGGGACGCCCGCCGCCCGAAGGAGCGCGCGGCCGACGAAGCGGCGGCAGCCGAGGCCGCGGCGAAAGCGACCGAATCCGGTAACTGACGCGCTGCGCGTTTGCGTTTGCCGGCGCGCCGCCTACGGTGCCCGCATGTCCGTCAAGAAGCTGTTGCACACCCGGATGCGCGTGAACGACATCGAGCGTTCCGCGAAGTTCTACGAACAGGCCCTCGGCCTCACGGTCTCGCGCCGCCACACGTCCCCGCGCGGCGCGCAGCTCGTGTTCCTCGCCACACCGAACAGCGACGAGGAGATCGAACTCTGCCAGATGCCGCCCGGCGCACCGCCGGTGCAGGTGCAACCCGACCTCATGCACCTCGCCTTCGAGGTCGACGACCTCGCGGCCTTCGCCGCCGAGCTCCAGCGCAAGGGCTTTGCGCTCAGCGACGGCCCGACCAAGACCGGCAGCGGCTCGATCATCGCCTTCATCGACGCCCCCGAGGGCTACGAGGTGGAGCTGATCCAGCGCGCCAAGGGGAACTGAGCGCGATTTCCGTCCCGCCGGAATATCCGCCCGCCCGTCCCGCTCGTATGAGTTAAGATGAAACACCACCGCCTCAGCGCCCTCCTGTCCCCGCTCCTCGCCGTCCTTTTCCTCATGTCCACGCCGTCCGCCACCGCCACGTCCACCGCCGAGTCCAACACCACCGAGATCGCCGTCTTCGGCAGCGGCTGCTTCTGGTGCACCGAAGCCGTCTTCGAGCGCGTGCCCGGCGTGAAGCGCGTCGTCAGCGGCTACACCGGCGGCCACGTGCCCAACCCGACCTACGAGCAGATCTGCCGCGGCGACACCGGCCACGCCGAGGTGACGCGCATCGAGTTCGATCCCGCGCTCGTGAGCTTCGAGAAGCTACTCGAGGTGTTCTTCGACTCGCACGACCCGACGACGCTGAACCGCCAGGGTGCCGACGAGGGCACGCAGTATCGCTCCGCCGTGTTCTATGTGAACGAGGCGCAGCAACGCGCCGCCGCGCGGGCGAAGATCGCCGCGCAGGCGCAGTTCGACGACCCCATCGTCACCGAGATCACGCCGCTCGGGAAATTCTACGAGGCGGAGAACTATCATCAGGACTACTTCAAGAACAACCCCAACGCCGGCTACTGCACCTTTGTGATCAAGCCGAAGGTCCGGAAGCTCCAGCAGCAGGGCAAGATCTCCGCCGAGCGCACTGCGCAGTAAGAGCACGGAGCAGGGAGCAAGGAGCCGGGAGCCAGGGAAACGGCACGAGGAGCTAGGTAGGACCCGTCTGCGACCGGTCGAAAAAATCCTCGCGCGCCGGATCAAACCGCGAATCACGCGCAACGCCAAGGTAGGGCGGGCTCAGCGGTCCCGCCCTACCGAGAAATCCCCCACGCCCCCTTGGCCCGCTGAAGCCGGCCCTACTTTCCCGCCGCGCGAATTTTCGCCCGTGTTGTTCCGCCCGCCTGCATTCCGTTGTCGCCGCGGCGGCGCGCGTTCCTCTAGCGTCGCGGCATGCCCCTTGTTTCCGTGGTCATGCCCGTCCGCAACGCCGGCGCCACCGTCGCCCGCGCCGTGGCGAGCATTCAGGGGCAGACGTTGCGCGACTGGGAACTCATCGCGATCGACGACGGTTCGAAGGACGCCTCGCGCTTCATCCTCATCGAGATGGCGCAGAGTGATCCGCGCATCCGCATCCTCCGCACCAAGGGTGGTCTCGTTGCCGCGCTCAACGCCGGCCTCGCGGCCGCCACGGGCGAGTTCGTCGCGCGCATGGACGCCGACGACGAGTCCGCCCCTTCACGCCTCGAGAGGCAGGCGCAGTTTCTCCAGCTCAACCCCGCGCTCGGGCTCGTCAGTTGCGAAGTCGCCTACGGCGGCGATCGCACGAAGCAGACCGGTTACGCGCTGCATGTCGACTGGCTCAACACGCTGCTTACGCCCGAGGCGATCGCGCTCAACCGTTTCATCGAATCGCCCTTCGCGCACCCGAGCGTAATGTTCCGGCGCGCGCTGGTGGAGGCGCACGGCGGTTACCGCGACGGCGATTTCCCGGAGGATTACGAGCTCTGGCTGCGCTGGCTCGATGCCGGCGTGCCGATGGCGAAGCTGCCGGAGCTGCTCTTCACCTGGCACGACCTGCCCGACCGGCTCTCGCGCACCGATCCGCGTTACGCGCCCGAGGCGTTCTACCGCCTGAAGGCGCACTGGCTCGCCGAGTGGTTGAAACACGACCTCGAGTCCGGCCGCGCCGTCTGGGTCTGGGGCGCCGGCCGCCCGACTCGCCAACGCGCCGCACATCTCGCCGCGCACGGTGTCGCGATTGCCGGTTACGTCGACATCGATGCCAAGAAGACCGGCCGCAAGGTCGGTGGCGTGCCCGTCATTGCTCCGGCCGACCTTCCGCCGCGCGAGGCGAGTTTCATCCTCGGCTACGTCGGCACGCGCGGCGCCCGGCAAATCATCCGCACCGCCCTCTCGAAATCCGGCCGCACCGAAGGCGCGGATTTCCTGATGTGCGCTTGAGAGCAGGGAGCTTGGAGCAAGGAGCACGGAGCAGAGAGCACGGAGGTTAATTGCGCATGGCCCGCGGCGAGACCGAGGCGCATCTGCGCCTGAAGCAACTCGCGCTCGAGTGGGCGCGGACGCAGGGCTTCACCACCGTCGCGCCCGAGGTCCGCGTGCCGCGGAGCGGTTTTCGCGCCGATGTCGTCGCCGCGAGTGCGGAGGAAGTCGCCTGCCTCGAATGCAAACAGGCGCGCGCCGATCTGCGCAAGGACGCCCACGCGGAGGCCGAGACGCGCGCCCGCCTGACGGAGTTGGTCGCGCGGCGCGCCAAGCTCGAGGCCTTGCTCGCGGTGCATCACCCCGAGCTTCGCCGCGGCGAGGCGCTGTGGCCGGAGTTCGACCGCTGGGATTTTTCCGCGCTGGAGCACCGCACCTACCGGCGCGTCGTCGCGGAGATCGTCACGCTGCAACGCCGCGTGCTCGGCGGCACCAAGTTCTCGCGCATGGTGCGTTACCGCTGCGCCGACCGGCTCTGGCTCGTGGTCGAGGACGGGTTGTTCGCCCCGGCGGAGATTCCCGCGGGCTGGGGTCTGCTCGTGCGCCGTGGAGAGGCGCTCGAACCTGTGCGCCCGGCTCCGACTCTCGGTCCGGCGGCGGAGCAGGGTGCGGCGCTGCGGGCCGACGTCGCCGGCGCGCTGGCGGGGCGGGCCGCGGGCGGCGCGGGCCGCGGCTGGACTTCCGCCGGAACTGATTACACTCCGGGCCATGCCTGAACAACCCGCCGCCCCGATCCCGAACGGAGCCGAAGTGACGGTCGATTTCGTCCGCCACCGCAACGTGCTGCTCGTCCGCGGCGACCTGAGTCCGCTCTTCGTCGATTACTACCTCCACCTCGCGGAGCACCACCTGAAGCCCGCGCCCGAGCACGACCGCCTGCTCAAGGACCTCGTCGCCGCCTTCGCGCTGCACTGCGCGTCGCGTCCGCGCAACGAACACCTCGGCTGGACCCTCGGCCTGCAGGACCCGCGGGTGAACCTCTTCGTCGTCGGCGACAACGAGGACTGCACGCTCACCGGCCGGCTGTTCACCGACAACGTGCGCGAGGCGGAGAAAAACGTGTTCTACGCCGACCTCATGCCGCGCCGCGGCGCCGAGCGGCGGCGCAGCGTGGTGAACTTCGACGGCGCCGAAATCTTCCGCGCCGCCGAGGCCTACTACGCGACCAGCGAACAGCGCACGGCGCGGTATTTCGATCTCGGCGACGACCATTACGCGCTCCTCCTCTCGCATCCCGACTGCGACGAGGCGTGGTTGCGCGCCTTGGACCTCGCCGGCGTAAAGGCGCTCGCCGAGACCGAGACGCTCGCCCGCATCGAGCGCCGTGCCTACCGGTGGGAGTGCGGTTGCACACAGCAGAAGATCATGGCCGCGCTGGCTCCGGTCGCACGCGACGATTTCGGCGGGTTGTTCCACGGCGACGAATCCATCCACGTCCAATGCCCGCGCTGCGCTGCCGGCCACATCATCACGCGCGAAGCGATGGAGGCGTTCCTCGCCGAGACGAAGAAGTAGGACCGGCTTCAGCCGGTCGCACGATGCCCGCCTGGGTTCAGGCCGGCTGATGCCGGCCCCACCGCGGCATCGACAACCGCACGCGGGCCGGCTCGACTGGACGGCGAATGAGTCCTTGGGAAATCACCGGCACCGTGCTCGGCGTCATCGGCGTGTGGCTGATGATCCGCCAGAACATCTGGGGTTGGCCCGTCGGGCTCGTCCAGGTGGCCGTCTATGCGTGGGTGTTCTACGACGTGAAGCTCTACTCCGACGCGCTCCTGCAGGTGTGTTTCTTCGGCATCCAGCTCTACGGTTGGATTCACTGGCTGCGCAACGCACACGTCGCCGCGCGCAGCACCTTGCCGGTCACGCGCCTCGAACCCGTCGCGCTCACGCTCTGGCTCATGATTGGCGCCGGGGCGACGGCCGCATGGGGGACGTTCATGGCGCGCGCGACGGATGCGGCGCTGCCGTATTGGGACGCGGGCATCCTCGTTTTCAGCCTGATCGCGCAATGGTGGCAGGCGCGGAAGCGGCTCGAGTGCTGGCCGGGCTGGCTCGGCGTCAACACGGTCGCGATCGGCGTCTATTGGGCGAAGGACCTGCACCTCACCTCCGGGCTCTACGCGATTTTCTGGGCGATGGCGCTCTGGGGTTGGCGCGAATGGCGACGCACGATGCCGGAGGCGGCGGCATGAGCGACGTCCGCCGCATCGCGATCTACGGCCCCGAGTCGACCGGCAAGACGCAGCTCGCCGAAAAACTCGCCGCGCATTTCCGCGCCCCGCTCGTGCTCGAATACGCCCGCGAGCGCTGGGACGAGCAGGGCGGCTTCCTCGGTCTCGAGGACATGCTCCCCGTCGCCCAGGAACAATGGCGCCGCGAGGACGCCGCCGCGGCCGCGGCAGCAGTCGGCCTGTCGACTTCACTGCAAACCACCGCTCCCGCCGCTTCGCCCCCGGACAAGTGTAACCTATTAGGTTACACTTTACCGTCGGTTGCAGAGGAGAATTCGGAAAACTGTAACCTATTAGGTTACAAAACCGGCGGGGAAGCGACGGGTAGGGTGCCGCTGATCATCTGCGACACCGAGGCGCTGACGACGATGCTGTGGAGCGATCTGCTTTATGGCACGACGCCGGAGGCGGTGCGGCGCGGGGCGGAGAAACGGTGCCGCAACTACGCGCTGTATCTGCTGCTCGACACCGACGTGCCCTTCGTCCCGGACCCGCAGCGGTGTTTTCCCGAGCCGGAGGACCGCGAGAAATGCCGTCGCATCTGGCGTGGCGCGCTCGAGCGGCGCAACTTGCCGTTCGTCGAGATCCGCGGCGACTGGGCCGAACGCGAACGCGCAGCCATCGCGGCGGTGGAGGAAATCCTGCGCAGCTAGGGCGTTCAACCCCTCCGCGACGCGCGGTGATGCAGCACGCAGGCGGCGACGTTGCCGAGCAGCGCGAGACCGAAGCCGAAGACGGCGATGTTCAGACCGAGGAGGCGGAGCTCGCCGCGGCCTTCGACGACCATCGAGCCGCCGTAGGTCTCGCGCAGCGCATAGGCCGCGAGGAAAGCGAGCATGACGATGCCGTTGACGATGGTGGCCGTGCAAAGGTCGTGCCGTCGCCAGAGCCGCCACGCGGCGAAGACGCCGAGTGCGCTGTTGGTCAGCAGTTGCCACACCTCGTGCAGGCGCGCGTGCGGCACCCACGCGGGGTTGAAGACGTGCGAGTCATTGACTTCCAGCAGCGGCACCACGACCGCGTAGAATCCGATGCCCAGCGACGCCAGCAGGCGGACGGCGAGAGACAGCTTGGGAGAGTGGTCGGTCATGGCGAGAAGGGCGAAAGCATCATTCCGCCCGCAGCGCACTGATTGCGTCCACCTGGCTCGCGCGACGGGCGGGAAGCCAGCAGGCGAGAAGGGCAACGGCGAGGAGGAAGAGCGTGGCCGCGCCGAGAATCAGCGGGCCGTTGGCGCGGATGCCGGGATAATTCGCGGCGAGGATCCGCGTGACGCCGACGGCCCCGACGAGACCGACCAGCGAACCGGCGACGGCCAGCCGCGCGCCGGAGGAGAAGACGAGGCGCGCGATCTGCCGCGCGCTCGCGCCGAGGGCGAGGCGGATGGCGAACTCGCCGTTGCGCTGCGCCATCGTGCGGGCGAGCACGCCGTAGATGCCCATCGCGGCGAGCGCGAGGCCGAGCAGGCCGAAGGCCGCCAGCATGTCGCGCAGGACGCCGAGTTGGTAGAGCGAGCGAGTGATCGATTGCTGCGCGGGGCGCAAGGCGCGGACGGGCAGGTCGGCGTCGAGCGCGGCGAACGCGGCCCGCAGGTCGGGCACGAGCGCGGCGGGCGTGGCACCCCGCACGCGCACGAGCACGTCGAAGGTGCGCAGTGGGAATTGCACGCCCGAGCGGTAGATCTGGTGCTGCACATGGTCGGCGTCCGGCTCGACGTTCTGCACGTCGGCGACGATGCCGACGATGGTGCCCCACTCAGGCGCGCCGTCGGTCGCC
>CAYYVB010000149.1:0-2967 GCA_964475035.1 uncultured Opitutaceae bacterium
TGATGCGGATCTCGATGCCGTCGCCGATGACGATCGCCTCGTTGGTCTTGCGGGAGAGGACTAGCATGGGGAGAGCGCTGACGCGCGTCAGGCGGTGGCGGCGGTGACGGTCGGCAATGCGTCGACCAGCGGGTGATGCGCGGAGTAGCGCGAGTAGTTGGAGATGACGAGCTGGCGGCCGAGCTTGGTGCGGCGGTTGACGACGATGGGGCCGATGAGGTTGACCTTGGCCTCGAGGGGGCGCTGCTGCTCGAGGGTGACGATGTTGAGGATCATCGCCTCGGAGGCGTCGGCGAGGTCGAGGTTGGCGGCGTCGTCGTCGAAGAGCTCGGGCGTGTAGCCGGGCAGGACGCCGCCGGGCTCGAGGACGACGAAGTGGACGGAATCGCCGCGATCGTTGGCGAGCTTCATCCAGAGGAACGGCAGGTGATCGGGGAGATACAGCAGTTCGGCGTGCGTGTAGTCGCGGAAGCCGATGATGCCCTGCGGCAGCGTGAAGCTGTTCGCCACGGGGCTTTCGAGTTCGGTGGGATTCATTTCGACGAGGACTTTCATGACGGGGGGGGGGGTGGCGGAGGGCGGGTTATTTGAGATAATCGAGGAGGGAGAGGCGCATGATGTTCGCGGAGGACTGCAACGCGGCCTGGTAGGCGACCTGCGTCTGGTTGAGCGAGACGATGGTGGTGGCGAGGTCGGCGTCGGCTTCGGCGGAGACGAGGCGCTCGAGGTTTTCGCCGCGGACCTTCTGCTGGGTCTGGTTGACCTCGATGCGCATCTGCACGGCGCCCTGCTCGGCGAGCGAGTCGACAAGCAGGTCCTCGCTGGCGAGGAGGTCGGTCTGCACGGTGGCGACATCGGCACCGGTGCCGGTGCGGAGCGCGTCGCGGAGCGAGACGAGGTGGTTGAGGAAATCGCCGATGCCCTGGTTCGTCGCGGCGGTGGTGCCGGGCGAGATGGACGCGGACTCGGAGAGGGCGATGGCGGCCTGGTCGGTGTTGCCGGCGTAGGCGAGCGCGGTGACGCGACCGTCGGCGTCGCGCGTGACGGTGAAGGGCGGCGTGTCGACGGCGGTGCCGGCGAAGAGGTAGTCGTTGCGGAACCTCGTGTTGCCGAGCTGCACGGCCTGCTCGATGAGCTGGTCGATCTCGGCGGCGTAGGCGGCGCGGGCATCGGCGCTGGCCGTGCCGGCGCCGAGCGTGCCGATCTCGGTGGCGCGGTCGGAGATCTTCTTGATCTGCTGCAGGCCGGAGAACGAGGCCTGGCTGATCTCCATCGCGCGGTCGGCGTTCCGGGCGAACTGCTCGAGGGCGCGGCGCTCGCTCTCGAGGTTGATGACGCGCGAGACGGCGGCGGGATCGTCGGAGGGATTCGTGATGCGCTGCCCGCTCGCCACCTTGGCCTGGAGATTCGACTGCTGCACGCCCAGCCGCTGGATCTGGCGGACGACGTTCTCGGAGACGGTGCTGGAGGCGATTCTCATCGGAAAAGGAAGTGGCAAGTAACAAGTGCCAAGTAACAGGAACCGCGGCGCAGCGCGGTGCCGGGGCGCGGGTTCGTCATCTTGTTACTTGTGCCTTGAGACTTCATCCTTGGGAGCGATCAGCGACCGAGCCGGTTCACCACGGTGTCGAGGAGTTCGTCGACGAGGCTGAAGACGCGGGACGAGGCCTGGAACGCGCGCTGGAAGCGCACGAGGTCGGCCATCTCCTCGTCGAGCGAGACACCGCTGACGCCGTCGCGCTGGGCCTTGATGAGGTTGGTGATGTTGTCCTGGTCGTCGGATCGCGACGTGGCGCTGGCGAGGGCCTGGCCGAGGTTCGAGACGGCGCGGCCGTAGAACTGGCCGAGGGTGCCGTCGATGATGTCGCCGCTGCCGGTGGCGAAGGTGCGGTTGGCGAGGCCGGCGACGGCGAGGGCGAGCGCGTTGTCGCCGGCGGCGCCGACGGCGGCGCGCACCGACGTGGGCGTGAGGCCGCCTTGCAGGCGGATCGTGGCGGCGGTCAGGCCGGTGGCGTCGAAGAAATCGCCGCCGGGCGCGGAGGTCGGGTTGTAGGCGGCGTTGACCGCGACGACCATCTGGCGCGCGAGCTGGTTGAGATTGTCGCGCAGCGTCTGCACGGCGCCGTCGCGGGCGTTGAGCGCGCCGCGGATCGCGCCGGAGGCGAACTCCACGGCGGTGGCGGGCGAGCCGGCGGTGAGGCCGGAGCCGGTGAAGGTGACGGGGCCGGTGACGGTGGCGAGGTCGACGAGCACGGCGTCGGTGGTGGTGGCGTCGCGCAACACGACCTGGATCTGGCCGTCGTCGGCGTCGCGGATCTCGACGGGGAGCTTGGCGGAGAGTTCCTCGAGGCGGGCCTGGCGCTGGTCGCGCAGGTCGATCGCGGCGCCGGGCTGGCCGATCTCGATGCGGCCGATCTGGGCGTTGAGGTCGGCGATCGTGGAGAGGAGGCGGTTGCCCTCGGCGACGTCGCCCTCGATCTCGATGTCGAGGTCGCTCTGCACCTGCGCGAGGCGCGAATCGGTCTGTTGGAACCGCTCGGCGAGGATGGTGGCCTTCTGGACGAGCGTCTGGCGTTCGCCCGCGTCGGTCGGGCGCGCGGCGAGGCTTTGGAAGGCGTTGAAGTAATCGTCGAGCGCCGCCGCGAGGCCGCCGGTCGAGGCGTTGGAACCCGTGGCGGTGGCGGAGGCGGTGCGATCGATGTTCTGGCCGAGGCCGGCCTGTGCGCGCTCGAGGGCGCGTTGCTCGGCCTCGAAGGAGGACTTGAGCGCGATCTCGCGCATCACCTGCTTGTCGAGGAGGCGGTCGCGGAGCTGCTGGATGGCCAGCGCCTCGAGGCCGAGGCTTTGCGCACCTTCGGCGGTGACGACCGTGCCGCGGTCGCCGTAGAGGACGCGCTGGCGGGCGTAGGCGGTGTTGTTGACGTTGGCCAGGTTCTTGCCCGCGGTCTCGATGGCGCGGCTGTGCGC
>CAYYVB010000149.1:3067-7596 GCA_964475035.1 uncultured Opitutaceae bacterium
GCGGCGGACGCGGTGGATGAGGACGTTGATCTCGGAGATGAGCGCCTCGAGGAGCGGGCGGACCTCGGCGGCGAAGCACGGCAGCAGGGAGCGGAGGGTCGCGGTGACCGGCTGCGCGTGTTCCGCGGCGAACGCGGCGACGAGCGCCTCGCGGTTGCGGCGATGTTCGTGCAGGCCGCGGACGTGCACCTCGATCTCGCCGCTGAGGCGGAGGACGGCGTCGGCATCGCGGGCGAAGAGGCTCTGCTGCTGCTGTTCGAAGAGATGGAGGAGGCCGCCGTATTCGGCGATCTCTTGGCGGAGGGCGTCCGCGATGTGCGGCCAATCGTTGGACATGGTCAGGAAGCGTTGGGCGCGGCCGGTGCGGCGGCGACGGGTTGGCGGGGCGAAAGTTGATGTTCGAGCACGCGGCCGAGACCGAGGCCGCCGCCCTCGGCGAGCTTGGAGGCGAGGACGTCGGTGAGGAGATAGCCGTAGACACCGGCCGAGGCGCCGCCCTCTTTGCCGCCCATGATATTGCCGACACTCTCCTGAAGGAACTGGCGGATCAGGATCGCCTCGAATTGGCCGGAGACGGCCTTGACCTGCTCGGTTTGCGGCAGGCGGCCGAGGCGCGCGGCCGCGGGATCGCCGCCGAAGCCGGCGAGCATGGCGACGGATTGGGAATGCGGAGTGACGGCGGAGACGGACATGACTCAGTTGATGATGAGTTCGGCTTGGAGCGCGCCGGAGCGCTTGAGCGACTGGAAGATCGCCATCATGTCGCGCGTGGAAACGCCGAGGGCGTTCAACGCGGCGGCGAGACGCTCGATCGTGGGCGGGTCGTTGATGACGGTGAAGCCGCCCTTGGTCTCCGTGACGTCGGTCTGCGTGCTGGGCACGACCGTCGTCTGGCCGGAGTTGTTGAAGGCGTTCGGCTGGCTGACGCCGAGGTTGTTGGTGACTGTGATGGTCAACGCGCCGTGCGCGATGGCGACGTGCGCGATGCGGACAGTGGAGGTGGCGACGATGGTGCCGGTGCGCTCGTTGATCACGATGCGTGCGAGCGTATCGGGCTGAACCTCGACCATGCCGAGGTCGGCGATGAAGGCGACGTCACGACCGCGGTAATCCTCGGGGACCGCGACGCGCACGGTGGCGGCGTCGGTGGCCTGCGCGATGGTGGCCATCCAGCGGTTGTTGATCGCCTCGGCCATGCGCGCGGCGGAATTGAAATCGGGGCTGTGGAGGAGGAGCTGCAGCGTGTTGTCGCGCACGAACTGCGCGGGGATCTCGCGTTCGACGATGGCGCCGTTGGAGATCGTGCCGACCGTCGGGTGGTTCTTCTGCACGGTGGCGCCGCCGGCGCCGCCCGCACCGCCGAGGAAACCGCCGATCGCGACCGGGCCCTGTGCGACGGCGTAGGTGCGGCCGTCGGCACCGAGGAGGGGCGTCTGGAGCAGCACGCCACCCTGGAGCGTCTTGGCGTCGCCCATCGAGGCAACCATGACGTCGATCCGCGCGCCAGGCCGGAGGAAGGCGCTGATGTCGGCCGTGAGCATGACGGCGGCGACGTTCTTCGACTTGATGTCCTGCTGGTCGACCGTGATGCCGTAGCGCGCGAGCGTGTTCTGAATGGCGCGGAGCGTGGAGCCGGAATTGGAGTCGCCCTCGCCCGCGAGGCCGACGACGAGGCCGTAGCCGACGAGCTGGTTGTCACGCCCGCCCTCGACGAGCGTGAGGTCCTTCACGCGCGCGGCGGAGACGAGATTGATCGACACGAAAACCGCCAGCACGCACGCGGCTGTGAAGCGGAGGGAGGAGAGGAAGGTGCGTCGTGCTGTGTTCATCCGTGATCCTGATTGGACCTTCGTGCGGGTTTACATCGGGTCAGAAGGGGCGGAGTTTTTCGTAGAGCTTCGTGAGCCAGCCACGCTTCTGCGCGTCGGTGAGCTGGCCCTCGGCGATGAACTCGACGCGCGCGTCGGCGATGTTGGAGGAAAAGATCGTGTTGGCGGCGGAGATGTCATCCGGGCGCACGAGACCGTGGAGGACCACGTATTGCGTCTCGCCGGAGAAGGTCACGACGCGCACGCCCTCGATGACGAGGTTGCCGTTGGGCATGACGTCGGTGACAAGCACGGCGGCGCGGCTGGAGAGGGACTGGTTGTTCTGCACCTCGCCGCCGCCGGCGTAGTTGGCGTTGCCGGCGATGCTGGTGGCGGGGAGTTCGCCTTTGTGCGTGCCGAGGTTGCTGGTGGCGGCGCTGAAGATGAAGCGCTGCACGGCGTCCTCGAGCGTGGAGGTGCGGTTCGCTTTCTTGCTCTGCGTGTTCGTGGCGGCGGCGCTCTCGGCGACGACGACGGTCAGGATGTCGCCTGCGCGTGCAGCCTTGCGGTCGGCGAACATGCTCCGGCCGCGGCTGTCACTCCAGAGCGAGCCGGCGGCCGCCGCCGCGGGGACCGCGAGGAGCAGCGCCGCGAGGAAGAGCGCGGAATCAGAAGCGGACTTGGACGCGGTTTTCATCGATGACGAAGGCGGAGAAATCCTTCTTCGAATCCAGGTTGCGGACGGTGACGACTTCGCCCTGCGCGCCGTTCTGCATCGCGAGGGCCTTCATCATGATCACGAGCTGGCCGTCGGAGGCGGAGACCTCGACGAGCTCGCCCTTGCGGACGAGCGGGCGGCGGCCGACATCGCGCCAGGTGAGGAGGCGGCCGGCCTGGACGCCGCGGGTGAAGATGAAGGAGCGGTCGCCGACGACGGCGGGCAGCGCGTCGCGGTCGCGGAAGAGATCGACGCGGCGCGTCTCGAGGAGCGTGACGTCGAAAGTCGCGCCATTGCTCAACGGCTGGCGCGCGATCCAGGCATCGCGCCAGTGCGCGGCACGGATGACGATGGTGGCGTCGCCGAGCGGCGCACCGTCGGCGAGGATGCGGCAGCGGAGGAGCATCGAGGAGGCGGGCACGGCGGGAAATTCGACGATCTGGACCTGCCAGTCGCGGGCAACGCGCTCGGGCGGCGTCCACGGGCGGAGGAGCTCGAGCTGGAGCTCGCCCTCGAGGTTAAAATGCGCGGCAAGGTCGCGCGTGAGCGTGGCGAGGAACTGTTCCTGCGCGAGCGGCGTAGCCGGGGCGGTGGCGGAGTCGTCGGCCCGCACGGCGCCGAGGGCGGCGAGGGAGAGGACGAGGAGCAGCAGGCGGGCGCGCATGGGGAAAGGGGCGGCGGTCAGCGCTTCATGTTGGCCACGTTCTGCAGCATCTCGTCGGAGGACTGCACGGACTTGGAGTTAATCTCGTAGGCGCGCTGCGCGATGATGAGGTTCACCATCTCCTCCACGATATTGACATTCGAGGCCTCGATGTAGCCTTGGATGGTGCGGCCGAAGCCCTGCTCGCCGGGGTTGCCTGTCTCGGGCGTGCCGGAGGCGCCGGTCTCCTCATACATGTTGCCGCCGAGCGAGCGGAGGCCGGCGGGGTTGGCGAAGCGCGTCATCGTCAGGCGGAAGGTCTGGCTGCCGTTCGCGGTGGCGACGGTGACCTGTCCGTCCTCGGAGATGGTGACCTCGGCGCCGGCGGGGATCTGCTGGAAGCCGCTGAGGATCGGGAGACCGTCGATGGTGACGACCTGGCCCTGGGCGTTGAGCTTGAAGGAGCCGTCGCGCGTGTAGCCGATCGTGCCGTCGGGGCGCTGCACCTCGAAGAAGCCGTCGCCTTGGATCGCGATGTCGAGCTTCTCGCCGGTGTTGGTGAGCTGGCCCTGGGTGAAGACCTTCGACGTGGCGGCGACGCGCGAGCCGTTGCCGACCTCGATGCCAGTGGGGATGAGGTTGCCGCCGCCGGAGTCGGTGCCCGAGGCGCGGGGCTTCTGGTAGAGCAGATCCTGGAACTCGATCTTGCTGCGCTTGAAGCCGGGGGTGTTCACGTTCGCGAGGTTGTTCGCGATCGTGTTGAGGTTCAGTTGCTGAGCCTCCATGCCGGTGGCGGCGGAGTAGAGCGAGAGGTTCATGCGCGGCGGGGTTGGAAAACCATCCGCATCACGACTGGGGCCGGCCCGGCCCCATACCGGGCGCGGCCATGCAGTCGTGATAGCGGTTGTCTATATGGGGAAGTCATGGCGGCCTTTCGTTCAGCCGAGCGCCTGGAGCGTCTTCTCCATCTGCTGGTCGGCGGTGGAGATGATCTTCTGGTTGGCTTCGTAGGCGCGGGAAATGAGGACGAGGTCGACCATCTCGCGGAGCGGCTGCACGTTGCTCTGCTCGAGGTAACCTTGCATGAGCTCGGGCTCGTCGACGGATTCGCGGCCGGCGCCGGGGCCCTCGAGGAACATGCCGCCGGCGGTCGGGCGGAGCGCGCCGGTGTTGGCGAATTTCTGGATCGAAAGTTTGCCGAGCGGCGTCGCGCCCTGGAAGACGGTGCCGTCGCGGTTGATCGTGAGCGCGCCGCCGCCGGGGAGGACGACGATGGGATTGCCGGCCTCGGTCATGACCTCGAGTCCGCCGGCGCCGACGAGCACGCGCTCGGGCGTGATGCGGAACTCGCCGTTGCGCG
>CAYYVB010000150.1:0-7572 GCA_964475035.1 uncultured Opitutaceae bacterium
CTTCCCGTGATCCCGGCACTCGAGCCGGAGCACTTGCCTGCCAAGATATGGAATATGGCCTATCGCGAGCTGGTGGCGCGGGACCGTGGAGCGCGGGAGTTCGCGATCGCACTCCAAAGAATCGACGGAAGCAGCTTTGTTCATCGTGATCGGGTCCTATCCGCAAACCATCCCGCGGCGGAGTTGAGCGCGACTTATGTCGAGCGCCTTCTCAAGTTCCTCCTCTGGCAAAAAGGTGGCAGCCGTATTCTCGTAGCGGGAGCGCCCGAACTCGCGGCAATCCTGCGAGCGCACTATGCACCTGATGGCCCACGCGCCTTCGACCATGGCTTCTTTGGTGAGCGGGTGTTCGGCGAACCGCTCAGCATCACCACCTGCGCCTGCTCGGCCTTGCCGGCTGAGTGCGACGTGGCCACCGCGGCCGGAACCGGTGAAGACCTCTCGGGCTGCCGCATCGGATTTGATCTGGGCGGGAGTGACCGCAAGGCGGCCGCGCTCATTGACGGGCGCGTGGTCTTTTCTGAGGAGATCCCGTGGGATCCGTATTTCCAGAGCGATCCGCAATATCACTTGGAGGGCGTTCGGGACAGCCTGCGCCGCGCCGCCGTTCACCTTCCGCGAGTCGACGCCATTGGCGGCAGCGCTGCCGGCATTTACGTGAACAGCGAGGTGCGGGTCTCGTCGCTGTTTCGCGGCGTGCCACCGTTGCTGTTTGAGCAGCACATCCGACGCATGTTCCGCACGCTGCAACGGGAATGGAGTGCCGTTCCCTTCGAGGTCTACAATGACGGCGAAGTCACTGCCTTGGCTGGCGCGCGCGCGCTTCAGTCCGATGCGGTTCTCGGCCTTTCCTTCGGCACCAGTCAGGCAGCTGGATACATCACCCGTGCCGGCGGGCTCACCAGTTGGCTCAACGAACTGGCGTTTGCCCCGGTGGATTACCGCCCAGACGGTCCCCGCGACGAGTGGTCTGGTGATGTTGGGTGCGGCGTTCAATACTTCTCCCAGCAAGGTGTGGCGCGTCTGTCCCAACGTGCCGGACTGCGCTTTGCCCAAGGCACGCCTAATGCCGAGAAGCTCGCCTCGATTCAGTCCCTGATGGATCAAGGATACCCGCGCGCTCACGAGATATTTTCAACCCTGGGTGTCTGCCTCGGCTATGCGCTCGCCCATTATGCCGAGCATTACGACATTCGCCACGTGCTCTTCCTAGGTCGCGTAACATCCGGCCGTGGCGGAGACGAACTGCTCGGTTCGGCCAGAAAACTCCTTGAAGAGGTGTTTCCGGAATTGGCGGACCAGCTGAAGTTCTCGTTGCCCGATGAAAAGACAAAGCGCCACGGTCAGGCCATCGCCGCGGCGAGTCTGCCCCGCTTGTCCCACAAGTGTTCCTCCTCCCTATGAAATTTTCGCATCCCGACGCCGATGTTTTTCTCCCTACCGGCATGGCCGACGCAGCCACTGCGCTGAGCCAGACCACGCATCTGTGCGTCGCGGCCCACCAAGACGATATCGAAATCATGGCGTATGCGGGCATCGCGGCTTGCTATGCACGCTCCGACCGCTGGTTCTCCGGCGTGGTGCTTACGAACGGCGCAGGGAGCCCGCGCGCCGGGAGCTACGCGGCGTTCACCGACGAACAAATGCGCGCAGTGCGCCGCGAGGAGCAGCGCAAGGCGGCGTATCTGGGAGATTATGCGGTGCAACTTCAGCTGGCGCATCCGAGTGCGTCGGTGAAAGACCCTCGTCATCCTGGCGTTCAACAGGACCTGCTCGCCATCTTCACCCAGGCCAATCGTGTTGAAACGCTCTACCTCCATCAACCGGCGGACAAGCACGACACCCACATCGCGGTGCTCTCGCATTGCTTGAGCTCACTGCGCAGCCTGCCTCCCGAGCGGCAGCCCAAACAGGTGGTGGGCTGCGAGGTCTGGCGTGACCTCGATTGGCTCTGCGACGATGACAAGCATTTGCTGGATAACAGCGATCGTCCCAACCTTGCCGCCGCTCTGGTCGGCGTTTTCGACTCACAGATCACCGGAGGCAAACGTTACGATCTCGCCAGTGTGGGCCGCCGGGTCGCTCACGCGACCTATCACACTTCGCACGCGACGGATCGTTATCAGGCGATCACGTGGGCCATGGACCTGACTCCGCTGTTGCGCGATCCGTCGCTGTCGCTCGCTGACTTTACCCTCCAGCATATTGCCCGCTTTCAACAAGACGTGCGGGAGCGCCTGCTTCGCTTTCAACCCTGAAGTCTTTGCGAGATGACTTTTTCAACGGAGAAATCTTCTGCCTACGCGTGGTGGGTCGTGGCCCTGCTCTGGGTCGTGGCCCTGCTCAATTATCTCGATCGCCTTATGATCACTTCCATGAGGGAGTGGATCCTCGCGGACATCCCGATGACGGAGGCACAATTCGGTCTGCTGACCTCCGTGTTCCTCTGGATTTACGGCGCCGTCAGTCCGGTGGGAGGGTTTCTCGCCGATCGCTACAGCCGCAAATGGGTGATTCTCGTGAGCCTCGCGGTTTGGTCCGCCACGACGTGGCTGACCGGCCAGATGCACGACTTTACCGGTCTGCTAATCGCTCGGGCCATCATGGGCATCAGCGAAGCGTGCTACATTGCGGCCGCTCTCGCGCTCATTGCCGACTACCACCAGGGGCCGACTCGGTCGCTCGCGACTGGCCTGCACCAGAGCGGACTTTACGCTGGAGCCGCGATGGGCGGAGCCGGTGGCTGGATCGCCGTGCAGCACGGTTGGCGCACGTCCTTCTCTCTCTTCGGTGCCGTCGGTGTAGCTTACGCCATCGTGCTATTATTCGCGCTCCGCGATCGCAAGCTCCTGCGGCGATCCGAGGCGGCGGAAAGCGCCGAGGAAAAAATTTCCGTAGGCAGCGCCGCCCGCGAACTCTTCACGTCGCGCTCGTTCGGCGCGTTGATCGTATACATTGGTCTGGCGGGAATGTCCTTCTGGCTCATCAACGGCTGGCTGCCGACGTTTGTGCAGGAGCGATTTACCGGTTGGAGACCGGACGGCACGCTTGCCGCCCTGCTGCCTGACGCCTGGGTCAGAGGCTTGGAAGTTACGAAAGGATCAGCCGGGTTTTGGGCCACAGTGCCCGTGCAGGTCACGTCGTTCGTGGGGATACTCATCGGCGGCTTCTGGGCCGATCGTTGGTCGCGCACGAACGAACGCGCGCGAATGCTGATCCCGTTCTTTGGCTTCATCGTGGCGGGGCCGTTCCTGTTTCTGCTCGCGACCACTTCCTCGTTCGTCCTCGCACTCGTCGGCATGGTAGCGTTTGGACTGGGCCGGGGATTCGCGGATGCGAACTTGATGCCGATTGTCTGCGCTTCGCTCAATCCGCGCTATGCCGCGACCGCTTACGGCGTGCTCAATCTAGTCGGCGTCGGTGTCGGCGGACTCATGATCTACGCGGGCGGTTGGTTGCGCGACCTACAGGTGAATCTCTCCGTCCCCTTCACGATTTCCGCGGTCGGCCTTACGTTGGCTGGCGTGCTCATGCTACTCGTGCGCCCTCGTCGGGCTGAACCTGAAGCGCGCCGCTGATCTGCAAGCGATCAGCACGTGGCGCCGCCTTGGCGATCAAGTCCGCACGAACAATCGATGCAATCGCTGCACTTCTCGCCAGATATCGGAATAGTAGCGCCAGAACGGTGCAGCACAATCGCGGCGCTGTTCCTCGGGTGTGGTTCATAGTCTCGCTGGTGGAACCGGGCGCGGCATCGCGCAGAAGGATATCTTCCCAAGAACACCAAGATTGTTTTCGGTTTGGCGGCCACGGTGGAAGCCAGCGTTATCTGGAGGAAAAGACTGTTTTTCGACAACCTCTCCTCACCGAACAAAACGGCGGAACACCGGAATCAACCTGACGCAGTGAAGCGGTCGCCGCCGGAGTGCTCGGCGCGTGCTGCAGTGGTAAAGTTGCTTCGATGGCAACTGTCAGAGCCAAACCCTCACCTACCTATCAGCACATAGCTGGCGCAAAGTGCCAGAGGGTGCGCCTCGGACAGGATTGATGCAAAAGCACCTCGCTTAATCAATGCGACGTGACGCACGCACAAACCTTGCCGAGTGATCGACCACCCATGCCTTTACAGGTGATTGAGGAACTGTGCGTGCAACGTGCAGTGCATCCTAAGTCGCGTTGGACGTGCGAAGTCCTTGAGGCGGATATTTCCTGTGCCGGCGCCAGTGGAGATTGGATGCCGATGCGTTCGTTCAATCTCATGACTTAGCATGTCCGATAGGCCCTTAAACGTCCTTGTGTGCGAATCTGACAATTTGATGGCGACGCTTCAGCGTATCGCTTTTGAGCAGATGGGACACGTGGTGCAGTTGGCTCGAACAGAGCTCGAAGCGCTGCAGTTCGCTCGCACTCAACCTATCGACTTGCTTGTTGCGAGCCTCGGGGGACCGAGTGCGTCAGGACTACGAAGAGTTCTGGAGGTCAGAAAAATTCTACCAGACGTGGCGGTGCTGATCTGTAGTGGCCTTCCTCAACCGGAGCACCTCTCGGAGACCATTCGGGCCCCGGTCGCCTTCTTAGAAAAACCCTTCAGTTTGGAGCGGCTTGCTCTTGTCGTGAAGGGCTTGGGAGCGGAATTGGGACGCCGGCGCGAGTCATGACCCGGTTGATGGGGCGCAAGTTTGGCTCGCCGGATTTTCACGTAGGATTTCTGCACGACATCCTCAACGTTGCGCACGAAATGCTCGAGCCCCCAATTGGTCTTGGAATAACTCAAGTTGACTGGTGATCTGCAATCAAACCAACGCGCTTGATCGCGGCGTCTCGGAACTCGGGTCACCGGCCTTTGCGTTCTGAGCGAGGGCGTAGATTCTGGAGACCACGGCCACCCATTCCTCTCCGTTGCCGCCCTTGTTCATAAAAGCGTTCGCTCCTAACCTCCGGGCCTCTTCGGTGTCCGATGAAAGACTCGAAGAGGAGAAAATGACCTTGGGACGGCCCTTGGCTGGACAGTCCGTGGAGTTGATCCATTTCAGCACTTCGAGCCCCGTGGCCCCAGGCATCTGAATATCCAGGACGATCACGTCTGGTGCGTCCGTCTTCAGTGCCTCAATAATTGCAGTTCCGTCCGGCCAGACGACCAAGTCAATCGGCAGTCCAGATTTTGCCACCGCGCGGGCCATGAAGAAGGCGTCGTCTTCGCTGTCTTCAGCGTAGTAAATCTTCACTGCGGTGCTCATGCTCCAGGTGCCCGCAGATACAAGGCGAAAGTCGATCCGGATGCGGAGGTCGATTCCAAGAGGACTTTCCCGCCCATGCGCTCCGCCGCGCGTTTCACGATCGCCAGTCCGATTCCGGTCCCTTCGCCCCCGCGACGCGCTTGGAAGAACAGATCGAATATCCGCGACTGATCCGAGGCCGCGATGCCGTAGCCGTTGTCGGAAATCCGGATCACCACCGTGCCTCCTTCGTCATGGGCGCTAACCTGAACTCGCGGGACTGTCCCTTCGTTGATGAAACGAACGGCATTTGAAAGCAGGTTGGAGAGACACTGCGTCAGCGCGGCGCGATTGGCATGCACGCGGGGCAACGGACGCGGAACGACGATCTCCACCCGCGTCAAATCGGGATAGCTCGCGATGATTTCGTCGATGAGGTCTTCAACAATCACCGTCTCCATCGGCAAGGAACCCCGTGACACCTGACTGAAGGCCAGCACATCCTGGATGAGCCGATCAAGGCGGTCCGCGGATGCGATGATCCGTTGCACGAAATGCTGACAGTTCTCGTTTAGGTTGTCGCTGCCTTCCGCCTGCAAGATGCGCGCGTAAGTCTGCATGGAGCGCAGGGGCCCACGCATGTCGTGGGACACCGAGTAGGAGAACGCCTCCAGTTCGCCGATAGTTTCTTCAAGCCGCTTGGTTCGGGCAGCCACCGCGGCCTCCAGCTTTTGCTCAATCTGCTTCTGCTCGTCGATGTCCGTGGCAGTTCCGAACCATTTCAAGACCCTGCCATCTTCCGCCTTCAGAGGTATGGCCCGGCTCAGGTGCCACCGGAATTTTCCATCCACCATGCGGACACGGTGAATCATTCGGTATTCATGCGAACTCGCGACGGCGTCGCACCAAGCTTTCCATGTGGGCTCGGCGTCATCCGGGTGCAGCATTGGCTCCCACAGCCACGAGCCGTCGTCGTTTTTCTTGGCGCCACCATACTCCGACAGCCGCTCGTTGTAGTAGTCCACAACTCCTGCTGAATCGGCGGTCCACACCAACTGGGGCATCACATCAGCGAGCTGAAGCGCCTGTCGGAAAAACTTACGTTCGGCGATCTGGCGCTCCGGGATTTCCTCTACCACTGCACCGAGCGCAACGATTTTTCCCTGATCGCCGAAGATGGGATACCACGTCTCGAGCCAGTGCCGCACCACGCCCGGCTTCGCGTCGGTCATGCCTGAGAACTCAACGCGGACTGACTCACCAGATTTGACGACTTGGTCGCGCACGGCGACGACCGATTCCCAGAGCGAAGGCACAATCTCCTGCACTGTCTTGCCGATGTGCGCGGCGGCGGGCACTCCGTTTATCTCGGCCAGCCGTTCGTTAATCCGCAAGAATCGCAGATCAAGATCGAGTGCCGCGAGCCCCAGCGGCGCTCTCTGGTAGATAGCCTCGAGCTCGGCGAGTTCAACCCGGAGGCTTCGTTCTTTGGCGCGCAACTCCGTTTCCAGGAGTTTTCTTTCGGACACATCATGGAAGAACACGACGATGCCACCTTGGCTCCACGGGAAAACGCGGAGTTCAAACCAACGCTGCCAAGCCTCATAAAAGAAGTCGAAGAAAGCAGCGGCGCGAGTTTCTGCGACGGCTCGGTATTGCCGCTCCAACTCGCTACCTAGCGTGTCGGGGAACGCTTCCCAGTGACCGCGACCCAAGACAGTGTCGGGATCCTTTCTGGGACGCAGCATCCGCTTCGCGGCTTCGTTTAGATACGCGACGCGCCATTGCGCATCGATCAGCACGAAGCCGTCCGTGATGCCATTGAGCAAATCCTCAGCAGAAATCTCTGGTAGCGCAGATTGGCTGGGGATCGAAGTGTGCGAGCCGGGCGTGTCTTCAGCAGCTAGGCTCGCCCGAGGGTGGCCAGACGCAGGGGACATAACCGGAGCAAACTGAAGAACACTTTAGGAAGCAAGCTGCTCGAATGGGAGTTTCCCCGAAACTTAGCGCAAGTCATTCGCTACGTTGATAGGACTCTCTGGCCGCGGTGCTCGTTCGGCACAGAAAAAGCACGGCAGCTTTTAGATCGTCGTGCCGGCAGTGTTCGCGCGCGATCATGGTCCTCACGGAGGCGCGCTGCCTCTTCAGTGTCCAAGAGATCTTTCGATCCCGCGCCAAATCCTGGAGCAGCAGCTTTACAGGGCCACCAAAAGGCAGTTGGCTCCTTTGATGAGGGTGATTTGTGCGTGGTGCAAAACGGTTCTGAAGGAGGGATCGTCCAATCGAATCTCGCATGGCATGTGCGATGAGTGCAGTTTCACGTTCAGAAACGGCACGGGCATGCGACCTCGTTCGT
>CAYYVB010000151.1:0-7539 GCA_964475035.1 uncultured Opitutaceae bacterium
TGTTTCAGCGCATCCGGAACCTGCGCCTTTCGCTGTTGCCCGCTGGCCAGCTTATTCCCGTGGACATTCCAAAATACGACGAACGGATCGTGCTCGAGGCCCTGCATAATTGCGTGGCGCATCAGGATTACACCCGCTGTGAGCGCATTCTCGTCATCGAGCGTTTGGGCGAGCTGGAGTTCCAGAATGCGGGCGACTTTTTCGATGGTTCGCCTGAGGACTACATCCGCGGCAGCCGTTCACCTCGCCGCTATCGCAATCGTTTCCTCGCCGAGGCCATGGTCACGCTCCGCATGATCGACACGATGGGTTTCGGCATCCGCGAGGTGATGTGGAAGGGTCAGGCCAGCCGCTACCTGCCATTGCCCGACTTCGACTTGACCGAGCCGGGGCACGTCAAGTTGAGGCTGCAGGGTAGGTTCATCGATGAAAACTACAGCCGGACGCTACTCACGCACGCCGATTTGCCATGGCCTGAGATTCTCGCGTTGGACCAAGTGCAAAAGGGTAGCGCGCCGGATGAGGAGTCCGTGCAGATCCTTCGTCGGCGCGGTCTGATTGAAGGCCGACGACCAAAATTGCACGTGGCCGCCGGCGTTGCTGCGGCTACCGAAACCGAGGCGGAATACATCCGCCATCGGGCCTTCGACGACCGCTATTTTTGCGACCTGATTCTCGACTATTTGATGACCTTCGAAGAGGGGCGACGGGCGGACTTCGAGCGCCTGTTGGACGGTAAGTTGTCGGATCTGTTAAACGAGAGGCAGAAGACGAAGAAAATCCACAACCTGCTCCAACGTTTGCGCCGGGAAAAAAAGATCGTTCCGAACGGAAAGACCAAAGCTGCGGTATGGCGTTTGAAGAAGCCATGAGAGCGCTCATCCGCAGGGATTGGCTTGGATTAGCTTGGATTGGCTAGAATTGGCTAAAATTAGCCGTAACTGCAGAGCCGACCTATGTTGCCCACAGGATGAGCCTTCCACTCTCCAAACCTACCGACCCGCCCGGCCTACCCTTACCCACCGATCCACGCACGTGGAAACCGTGGCGGCGGCGGGCCTATGGCGACCGCTGGTTCGCCACGCCGCGACCGGCGTTGACCGAGGACCAGCACGCCGCCGTGCACTTCGCCGCGCGCGCCGTCGTGCGCGAGGTCATGCTCGCGCTGGAGCTGCGGCGCTTCCCGCAAAAACGCTGGCACGACTGGCTTTGCCGCCGTGCCGAGTGCTACGCGCGCCTGAGCAAAAAGCTCCGCCCGCGCCTGCTCGGCCCGCAAGACCGCGAGTGGCTCCGCGTCTACATGCGCAACTGGCTCTACGCCGCTTTGCGCCGCACCTCGCCGCACCTCGCCGACTGCCTCCCACCCGAAATGTGGGCCGGAGCGAGCCCGCTCGAACACAGCGTCGTGGCATGGCGCCGCTGGCGGTTGGCAAAGCTCCGCACAATATGAAATCTGATCCACCCAGTCTGTGCTCATTCCACCTCTCAGGACCGCGCAGCGGAGGGAGACAACACTTGCATTTCGGGGTGGAAATTGATGACTGGATGCGGGCCATCTGAATGAAGCGAAAATCATCTGCGGCGAAAAAAGCCGGCCAAAAGTCGTCCCGCCCACACGGCAACCCGCACCGGCCGCCCAGGTCCAAATCCGATTTCAGGAAGAAGTTCGTGGCGCGTAATTCAGAAAAGCGGCTGCAAAAGAGGAAGCGTATAGCCAAGTCCAAGCGGCCCAGCAGGGGGCTTTCGCAACTCTACACGGATGATGGCCTGATCCTGATCTGCGACATCGTCGACTTTTCCCGATTGCCGCACGAAAGGCAGGCGGAAGTGGTGAAGTGCCTGTGGGCGTATTTGCAGCAAGGAAAGGTTCGGCATCTGCTGCGCGATCCCAAGCGATACCTGATCAACGGCACAGGCGACGGCCTCATGTTGGCCTACCACAGCTACTCGGAGAAGGCCAGGCACCGTGAGTTCATCGAGGTAGCCGCCGGCTTTGTGCGGCATGTCCGAAAGTCCTGCGCAGGAATCCATCTGCGAGTCGGTGTGCATCAGGGGCCATTCTCGTTCGTGAAAGTAGCAGGCAAAAAGCGGAGCAACCGACAGGCGGTAGGCACGGGGATCAACCAGTGTGCACGCATTGTCTCTCTAGGCGACAAGGACACGGTCACGGTCGGCGAGAATTTCGTGAGCAATGGGGAGGCAGGACGGGCGACAGCATCTACGAGCACTTCAAGCCGGGTCGCGGTCATCAACCCTACGAGGTCGTGATCAAGCGAGGAGAGGTCTTCAGCGTGCGATTTTATGCACCCGAGAACACCCCGCTGCTGCACGCATCACGGAAAATAGAAGCCTTCAAGGTGGTGCGAGAACTGATCACGCGTGAACTGGAAGCCATGGAACACGGCCTGATCCAGCTGTTGCACGAAGCTCAACCTGAACTCAAAACCCGGGCCCCGCTCGATATCCGCTTCTCGGTTTTGACTGAGCGCATTTCGCCTCATGGAGGCGAAAGGACGCTTTGCACCACCGACTACCGTTATCATCGCAACGGCAACGCGGTGAAGGCAGGCTCTACCGTCTATCCACTGACCGGGAAGGGGACCTCACCCGCCGCGTGGGCATTCATGAACAACGCGTCGTGTGTCGTGCACGGATTGCCCGAATGGCACAGCACCGACGAAGACTCGAAGAAACGTTACTACGCCGCCTTTACCGAAAATCGGCCCTACGACCCGCTGCCCCGCGAGTCGGTGGATGGCTTCGGCCGCCATGCCCGAGCCTTTCTCACCTTCCCCTTTGCGCTCATGAAAGTGGGTGAAGAAACCCAACCGCACCCAGATGGCGTAATTTGCATCGATATTCTACAGGCGCTGGATGGCTTTCTGGATAAGCATCTTGTGAATTTCGCCGACCTTCTGGGGGAAAAATTCTCCCAGAGACTATCAACGCTCTGGCGCCTTCGTGGAGCTCTCTAAAGCCTGCGCGATTTCGACCCGATTTAACCCTCGCCCACCCAACATCCATTTTTCTAGCCTCCACCCTCAACCTGCACCGCCCATGCCCCCCGCGACCGACCTGCCACTCGAACGTATCAGGAAAATCATCGATGAAGCCTACTCGGACTACATGAGAAATCTCCCGCCCGTGGATCGCCCGACGGAGCAGGAGCTTCTCGAGGGAGATGTGCTTTTCGCTGATTGTGGCTCGGAGAAATAATCAAGCCACCCTACCTCCCATGCGTCCCGCTTCATCAGAGCGGGATTTTTTTTGCCCGCATCTCAGGGCACCCACTCGTCCATTTCCTCCGTGCCCATCGAAACGGCGTGACCGTGGCGAAGGAGTTCGTTGTTGAGAAAAAGTGATTCGCCGGTGCGCGTGATGACGTGCACGTCGGCGAGGTAGCGGTCGTATTTGTCCACCTTGGAGGTCGTCACGACCACCTCGGCGGCGTCGAGGAGCAGCGGGTCGATGAAACGCTTCGCCGCCTTGCCTTCGGGCGTATCGAGTTCGGGGCAGTCGAGGCCGCGGAGGCGGAGCTTCTCGTCCATCGCATAGTGCGGGAGCGCGACGCTCACGAGGAGCGTGTCGCCGTCCACCACGCGGCGCACGGTGGCGCGGTAGGTGAAGAGTTCGGCCGCGGTCGCTGCCGGCGCCGGCGTGAAACGGCCGTCGCTCCAGCGGACGAAGCTGCCGGCCTTGAGGCCGCGGGCGTCGGCCGGAGCGAACGGGTGGTAGAGTTTGAAGCCGACATCAGCCGCCAAGGTGTCGCCGCGCGCAACGATGCGATAGAGGTCGGGCGTGCCTCGGCGCGGTCGGAGCAGGCGCAGCGGCGCGGGAGCGGTGGCGAGCTCGGCTTCCTCTTGCTCTTCACGCGCGGCGGCATTGAGCGCCCGCACGCGTTCCTTGAGTTGCACCGTCGGCAAATCGCCGCGTTTCAAGTCGGCCAGCAACCGGGCGCGCGCCTCCTCGTCGCCGACCTGGCAGAGCAACCGGCAGTTGTTCCAACCCAATTCGGCGACCGGTCGCCGAATTGGGAACAGCCGGTAGAACTGCACGCACTCGCGCAGGGTGCGGACGCTCACGTCGGTGTCGGTGGAGAGGCGTTCGAGGAGCTTCGCGCCGTAATCGGCGCGCGCCTTTGCCTTCAGCACGTGCTCGTGGATGAGTCGGCCGGTCTCGTGATAAGTCCCGACCCACGCGGCCTCGACCTTGGCGCGGCCGGTGATGAGAACGGCTTCGATGTCCCGCCGCAGCCGGACGTAGGCGCGGTCGGAATTCGGGGAGGGCGACAATGCGGTGGCAGTCATGATTGTGGCCCACAACCTTGGTGGCCGAATTCAAAGCATCCGGCAAGGAGGCGCTGCGCCGGACTGGCCTTCACCACGTCGGCCTGTTCAAATCCCTCCGATTCCCCATGCAACTTCGCTCCCTCCCCATGGCTACCGCTCTCGCCTTCGCCTCCGCCTTCTCCTCCGCGTCCGCCGCGGCGCTTTGGCTCGCTCTCATCGCCGGAGAACAGGCCCCGCACGAGCAGGTCATGGCCGATCTCGCCACGGCCGACGTCGTCTATGTCGGCGAGGCGCACACCATCGACCGGCACCACACCGTGCAGCTCGGCGTGCTCCAGGAACTCCACGCCCGCGGCCGCGCGCTCGTGCTCGCGATGGAACAGCTCGAGGCGCGCGACCAGCCGACGATCGACCGCTTCAACGCCGGCGAACTCACCTTCGAGCAGCTCGCCACCGAGATGACTTGGGCGAAGAAGTGGAAGAACTACGCCGACTACCGCGCGCTGGTCGAGTTCGCGCAGCAGAACGGCATCCCGCTCCGCGCCCTCAACGCCCCGCCGGAGCTCATCCGCGCGGTCAGCCGCGGCGGCGGCGTGGACAAACTTTCCCCCGAACAGCGCGCCCAACTCCCGGCCGACCTCGTCCTCGACGATCCGACCTACGAGCGCCTGCTCAATCTCCAGCTGGCGGTGCACATGGCGATGGACCCCGCGCGCCTGCGCTTGGTGTTCGAGGCGCAGGTGTCACGCGACGAGACGATGGCGGCCAACATCGCGGCCGCCCGCGCGCTGATTGGACCCGAAGGCCAGCCGCGCACGGTGGTCGTCATCGCCGGCACGGGACACATGCGTTACGGCCTCGGCACGCCCGACCGCGTGCGGCGGCGTCTGCCGGGCATCGTCGACCGCATCGTGCTCTCGACCGAGAGCGGGCAGTTGAAATTGAGCGAGTCCGACAAGGCCGCGATGCGCGATATCACGATCACGCACGCCGATCTCCGCGCCCTCGGCCGCGCCCCCGGCGATTACCTGCGCGTGCTGCCGCTCGCCGCCGCGCAACCGGCAGCGACGCCCTGAGGAGCGAGTTTGCGCAAGGCCAGCCGACTTACGTCGGCTGCTACGCAGAACAGGTGCGGATTCCGCTGTGGGTGGAGGGCCGAGCTCCGCGAGGCCGTAGTCGTGATTTCTTCGGCGCGTGGCGGCATCGAGGTTCTCGATCTTCCAAGGCAGCGCATGGCTTGCGGCAGACCTTAGCCCCCGCTCGCACGCCTCGGGGATTCCCTGAGGCGGTATCAGTTTCCGTTCAACCTGCCACCGCCCGGCCTGGGCCTTTGCCTGCACGTTGAGCTCGCCTATTCTGGCATGGAACCCGCTCAGCTTCCTCACCCATGGCCCAGGAATTCCAGCTCGACGATCGGCAGCACGTGGTGTGGGTGCGTTGCTCGGGCGTGCTGACGGATCAGGACATCCTCTCGCATCAGGCGGCGTTGCGGGCCGATCCCCGGTTCCAACCCGAGTTTTCGCAACTGGTCGACACGCGCGCGGTGACGGAGGTCGAGGTGTCGGCGCGAGTGATGTGGCAGCTCGGGCAGAGCCAGCTCTTCGCCCCGAGTGCGCGCCGCGCTTATGTCGTGTCGCGCGACGTGATGTTCGGGCTCGTGCGCATGTATGGTCTTTACCAAGGCCTGCGCGGCCGCGCGGAGGTGCGTGCCTTCCGCTCGCGGGACGAGGCGGTGGCTTGGCTGGAAGTGGACGATCCCGAGGCGGAACCCGCCGCGTCGAGCATCCAGGGACAAAGGGATTAGGACACCCTCGGCACGCAGTGACGCCGGTGGGTGGCCCGTGCGCGGGCGCGCAGGCGCGGCCGGCGTCGCACCGCCTGTCACTTCAGGTATTCGGCCAGCCAGGCAAAGACCTCGCGGTGCCAGAGCTCGCTGTTCTGCGGCTTGTTCACCCAGTGGCCCTCGTCGGGGAAGAGGAGCAGCTTCGACGGGATGCCCTGCCGCTGCAGCGCGGTGAAGAGCTGCATCCCCTCGCTCACGGGCACGCGGAAATCGAGTTCGCCGTGGATGATGAGGTTGGGCGTCTTGAAGTTCGCCGCGTAGCGGTGCGGCGACCACTTGAGCTGGTCGGGCGTGTTCCACGGCTGGCCGCTCTCCCATTCGCTGAACCAGACCTCCTCGGTCGTGCCATACATCGACTCGAGGTTGTAAACACCGCAGTGCGTGATGAGCGTGCGGAACTTGTCGGTGTGGCCTTGGAACCAGTTCATCATGTAGCCGCCGTAGCTCGCGCCGGCCGAGGCCATGCGCGTGGCGTCGATCCACGGCTGCGCCTCGCACCACGCGAGCGCGGCCATGAGGTCCTCGAAGACCTTGCCGCCCCAGTCGCGCGTGATCTCGTCGGTGAACTTCTGCCCGAAGCCGGTCGAGCCGCGGGGATTCGGCAGCGCGATGACGTAGCCCTGCGCGGCCCAGAGCTGCGGATTCCAGCGGTAGCTCCACGAGTCCATCCACGCGCCCTGTGGGCCGCCGTGCACGAGGAAGACGAGCGGGTATTTTTTCTGCGGGTCGAAGCCGGGGGGCTTCAACAACCACATCTGCACGTCGTCGCCGTTGGCGCCCTGGACCACGACGTTCTCCAACGGCGTGAGCGCGAGCTGGCCGAGGAGCGCGGCGTTGGCCTGCGTGAGGGCGCGGGGCTCCGCCGCGTCGGAAGCCCCGGCGAGGTTGAGCGCAAGGATCTCGGCGGGCGCGGTCGAGCGGGTGTGGGTGAACACCAGCACGCCGCCGTCTGCGGTCAGGCTGAGGCTGCCGGCGGCGCCGCCGGACGTGAGCGCGCGCGGCGAACCGCCGGCCAGCGGCACGGTGAACACGGGCTCCATCGCCGCCTCCTGCGCGAGCAGGTGGATCTGCGCGCCGTCGGGCGACCAGACGAACGACTCGACGGAGCGGTCCCACGCCTCGGTGACGACGCGGTGTTCGCCCGTGGCGAGGTCGAGCGCGACGAGGCGCCAGCGGGCGGCCTCGTTGTCGGCCACGTCCTGCGCGCGGTAGGCGAGGGTCTTGCCATCGGCGGAGAAGCGCGGGTGGCCGTCGGCGGCGGGGTTGGTCGTGAGCGGGCGGCGGGCGAGCGTCTCGAGGTCCACCAGCCAGATGTCGTGGTTGGTGCGCCAGGCCTGCTCGCGCAGCGGCAGCGGCGGCGCGGTGAAGGCGAGCGAGCGTCCGTCGGGCGAAAAATCATACTCGGTG
>CAYYVB010000152.1:0-7538 GCA_964475035.1 uncultured Opitutaceae bacterium
TCGTAGCTCTTGATGCGGCCGAAGCCCCAGCTCCGGTGCATCACGTAGGCTCCGGGTTCCATCGCCTCCAATTTGGCTTTCGACGCCTTCAAGGCGGGGTTTTTGGCGAGGATTGCAGAGACAGCTTCGGAATTCATATTTGCGTAGCGAGTCGGTGAACCGACAAGTTCAGGCCGTAATGCCCAAGACTGTCAAACAGGGTTTTCCCTCGCCTCGTGTCCGCCCGCTGAAACCCGGTTCCGACGGTTGGGAGACCGCCGTGCTTCTCACCGAGCGCTGGCTTGCCACGCAGGACCGCGTGGACGCTTTGCTGGAACAACTTACACCCGGCCTGCCGGCGCAGGAACGCGCGCGGGCGCAGCATCTTTTCTACGGCGTCGTGCGCTGGGCCAGCCGCCTCGAATCCGCCCTTGCCGGCCTCATGGCCCGCGCGCCGCGCACCAAAGTCCGTGCCGTGCTTCACGTCGCCGGCTTCGAATTGCTCGAGTCCCCGGCCGACGCCGCCCAGATCGTCCACCACGCCGTCGGCAAGGCCAAGACCGTCGCCAGCACGAAGGAGGCCGGCCTCGTCAACGCTGTCGCCCGCAAACTCGCCCCGCGCCTCGCTGAGCCGCCGAGCGATCGCGCGGAGGAATTCGCCCACCCCGCCTGGCTGGTCGCGCACTGGGAGAAGCAATTCGGCCCCGAGCCCACCCGCGCCCTCCTCGCCTGGAACCAGCAGCCCGCGCCCGTCTATGCGCGTTGGCGCCGCGCCTCCGAGCCGGTGCCGGATTTCCTCACGCCTACCGCCTGGCCCGGTTTCCACGAAGTGCAGGCCGGTCACTGGGACGAAGTTCGCGCCCTGGCGCACGCCGGCGCGCTTTATCTGCAGGATCCGTCCACCCGGCTCTGCATCGACCTCCTCGCGCCGCAACCCAACGAGACCATCCTCGACGCCTGCGCCGCGCCCGGCGGCAAGAGCCTCGCGATCGCCGACGCCATGGGCCGCGGCCGCCTCGTCGCCCTCGACGAACCCGGCCCGCGCCTCGACCGCCTGAAGGAAAACCTCAACCGCGTCGGCAACGACGTGCAGGTCGCGCTCATGCCCGGCGATCTCCGCCGCGCGGGCCCGCGCTTTTTCGCCGAGTTCAATCTCCCCGAGACCTACGATGCCGCGCTCCTTGACGCGCCGTGCAGCAACACCGGCGTCATGCGCCACCGCATCGACGTGAAGTGGCGCCTGCGTGAAGGTGATTTCGCCCGCCACGCCTCGCAACAGGTCGCGCTGCTCCGCGCCACCGCCCGTCTCGTGCGCCCCGGCGGCCGGCTCGTTTACAGCACGTGCAGCATCGAGCACGAGGAGAACGAAGCCGTTGTCCGCCAGTTCCTCGCGGCTACACGCGGTTGGAAACTCGAGCGCCACGTTCTCGCCTTCCCTTGGATCGACCGTCACGACGGCGCCGGGGCTTTCTTGCTCCGCAGGCTGGGGTAGGCCCGAACCACTCTCCGGAGCACGCTGCCTCCACCGGCAAGACACGGCAGGTTTTCGGACCAAATCCGGCCGCGCACCGCGGCCATGCCTCACGGCACCAGCTCGAACACCGGCACCTCGACGTCGTATTCCTGTGTGCCGGAGATGAACGTGTAGGTCACGCACGCGGACGACGCGATCAGCGTCGCGTAGCGTTCGTGGTTCCATTTCTCCACCGGCTCGCCGTTGATGCGGATGATGAGGTCGCCGGGCTGGATGCCGATCTGCGCCGTGGGCGTCTCCGGGATGACGCTCATCACGCGCCAATAGATCGGTGAGCGGAAAAGCGCCAGGCCGCTGCTGCGCCGCGGTGCCATGTCCACCGGCCCGGCAGTCGTGCGCGCGAAGGTCACTACCCGGCGCTGCTGGTCGAACGTGACGGTGAAATGCCGCAGCAGTTCGCCGCCGAGCGACGAGAGCTGATCCGTCAGGTCGACGATCGGCTCGCGCACGAGATGGCCGCCGAGCAGGACGTTTTGCGCCAGCCGGCCGACGAGCTGCTGGTGCTCGCCCGCAAGGGACGATACGATCGTGCCCGGCCGCGGCGGCTCGACGAAGCGCGGGTGCAGGCCCACGGGGTTGAGGTGCAGCCCGGCGTCGCTGCCGGAATCGATCAGCACGAAGAAAGACTCGTTGCCCATCTGCACCGGGATGAGCGGCGTGCCTTTTTCATTGTTGAACGCCAGCAATGCCACGCCCGGCATCGCCGGGGCGGCCGGCGCCGGGGCCGGCAACGGCCCGACCACAAGTTGCGCGCGCGGATAATCCAGCGTCAGCAACCGGTCGCGGAAAAGTGGAAACCCGAGCAACCCGTCGACCCGCACGCCGAGGTGCGCGGACAAGTCGCTGAAATCATAGACCAGCGCCGGCACGTCGCGGAACTCCGTCTCGCCCAGCCGCAGCCCGCGCAGCGTGACGCTTTCCAGTGCGACCTCGCCGCCCTGCGCGCCCCGCACGCGCACCGGCGCGCGCGCCCCGCTGCGTTCGCGTCGCGCGAGCGCCTGAGCGACTTCGGCGGACACGAGCGTCGCGCTCGAACCCGTGTCGACCATGAACCGCCGCACACCGCCGTCGGCCTGGGCGGACTCGACGAGGAAAAAATGCCCGGCGATCTGCGCCGGCAGCGTCACCGCCCGGGTCATCGGTTCGCTTCGCGCCGGACCGGTGTCCGTCCGCGTCGCGCAACCAGCGCCGAAAGCCGCCCACGCCGCCACCAGGGCGAGCCCGGGGACCCGCGCGAGCGCGCGCAACGCTGGCCAACGCGATTTCATTTCTTCGGCTGGGGCAGGGCGAGGCCGAGCGACAGCGGCAGGAGGAGCAAAGCACCCGCCACGGCGAAAGTGATCGTGCCGCCCGCCTGGAAGAACAGCAGGCCCGCGAAAGCCGGGCTGCACGCGCGCGCGAGGAAGCCCATCGAGCGGTAGAGCCCGGTGACACGGCCCTGCTCCTCGGCGCCGGCGTAGAGCGAGATGAGGGACGAGAGACCGACGTTGGCGAAACCCGAGCCCATCGCGCACACCGTCAGCGCGACGAAAAGCCCCGGCACCGAACGCGCCACGCCGATGAAGTAGCCGAGCAGCACGAACGCCACCGCGATCGCGCCGATGCCGATGAGCGCGGTGCGCTTCTCGCCCAACCGCGGCACGAGCCGCCGCACGAGCACGCCTTGCGTGAAGATCGAGACCAGTCCGATGTGGATGAAGATCATCGCCAGCCCGCGCGGCCCGAAGCCGAGCTGGTCGGCGGTGAAGAAGCTGATGATCGTCTCGAAAAAGCTGAACCCGAACGTGAGGAAAAAGCCCACGTAGTTCGCGCGGCGCAGCGCCGGATCGGTCAGCGCCAGCACGGCGCGCAACGGATTGCGCAGGCGCGTCACCGGGGCGGCGGCGGCGCGCAGCGAGGCGGAAAGCGTTTCGCGGAACCGCACGGCGACCCACACGAGATTGACGAGGCAGAGCGCGAATCCGATGAGCGCCGCGGCGCTGAACGGATGGAACCCGAACTGCGCGAGCGCGGGCATCTTTTCCACGAGATTGATGTGCGCCGTCAGCCCGCCGATCGCCGGGCCGGTGAGGAAGCCGAGCGCGAACGCCGCGCCGACGATACCCATGCCCTTCGCGCGGCCCTCGCGCGTCGTGACATCGGCCACGGCGGCGATGGCCACGGCGAGATTGCCGCCCATGATGCCGCCGAGGATGCGGCTGAGGAGGAAGACGTTGAAAGAACCGCTGAACACGAGCAGCAGGAAGCTCACGGCGTTGCCCGCGACCGTCAGCAGCAGCACCGGCCGGCGGCCGACGCGGTCCGACCGCGCGCCCCACACCGGCGAGAACACGAACTGCATCAGCGAGTAGATCGAGCCGATCAGGCCGGCGAAGAGCGCGCCCGTCGCCATCTCCGGCAGTTGCGCGTTGTGCGAAAGCGCCTGCAGTTGCGCGAAGAGCACGGCGAAGAATCCGTCCGCCGGCTCGTGCGCGATATAATAGCGCAGCAGGTCGGGGCCGAGCGGGAAGAAGATCGAGAACCCGATCAGGTCGATGTAGAGCGTCAGGAAGATGACGCCGAGCGAGAGCGGTTTCTGCGGTGCGGGAGTGGTGGACACGTGAGGCGCGACCTTGGCTGAATCCCGGCCGCGCGCAAAGTCTCTTTCCGCGCGAAGGCGGGGAAAGGAGGCGAGCAGTGCGGCAACCCTGAGGGAAGACCCGGATGTGGGGCGGGGTCGCCGAAACCCGTCGCGATCGGCTCAACGTGTCCGAACCAAGGCGGCGTTGCTTCGCCATCTCCGCCAAGCTTCCGTCGGCGACCCCGTCCAGCCTGCCGAGCAACCGCCGCGCTTGGCGTGCGCGCGGGCGCGGGCTTTAAGCCGGGCCAGTCGCATCGGGGGAGAGGTGCGACGCGGCGAGGTGCAGCAGCGTGTCGAGTTCGAAGGGTTTTTGCACGAACGCCACGGCGCCGAGTTCGAGGCAGCGGCGCGTGGAATCGTTTTCACTGTAGCCACTCATCAGGATGACCTTCGCAGTCGTGCCCTGCATGCGGAGACGGCGGAGCGTCTCCTCGCCGGAGAGTCCCGGCATGGTGAGGTCGAGCAGGATGAGGCCGAGGCGTGCACCGTGTTCACGGCAGATGTCCATCGCTTCGGTGCCGTTCACGGCCTCGAGGACTTCGAGCCCGCATTGCCGGAGGGCGAGCGTGGTGATCTCGCGCACGTGCGATTCGTCGTCGCAGATCAGCACCGTGCCGGTGAGCCGCGGAAGGGCGGTGCGCTTCGGTCCGGCTGGCGCGAGGGATTCCGTCGCGGCGGCGGCCGCCGGGGCGACGGGCAGCAGCAGGCGGAAGGTGGTGCCTTGACCGACCGCGGACTCGACGAAAAGCGCCCCGCGGTGGCTGCGCACGATGCCGAGGACGGCGGAGAGACCGAGGCCGCGGCCGGCGAATTTCGTGGTGAAGAACGGCTCGAAGATGCGCGTGAGCATTTCCGGCGGCATGCCGCTGCCCGTGTCCTGCACCTCGAGAGCGACGTAGCGTCCGCCGGGCAGGTCGGGGCTCTGCACGGCGGAGCGGAATTGCCCGGGAGTCATCTCCACCGTGGCCGTGGAGACGTGGATGTCGCCGGAATGCTCGCCGAGCGCGTCGGCGGCGTTGATGACGAGGTTCATCACGATCTGGCGCAACTGCGTGGCGTCGGCCTCGACGGCAGGCAGCTGGGGGGCGAGATCGAGGTGGAGGCGCGCACTCTTCGGGATGGAAACCTCGAGCAGCGTGGCGGTGTCGCGCACGAGGGCGGAGAGGTCGATGTTGCCGGGGGAGAGTTTGTGTTTGCCGGCGTAGGCGAGCATCTGGCCGCAGAGGTCGGCGGCGCGGCGGGCGGCCTGTTCGATCTGGCCGATCTGCGGGAGCAGCGGGCTGGCGGCGGGGAGATGATGCCGCAGGAGCGAGGCGTTGCCGAGGACGGCGGTGAGGATGTTGTTGAAATCGTGCGCGATGCCGCCGGCGAGGACGCCGAGACTTTCGAGGCGTTGGGTCTGCTGGAGCTGGCGCTCGAATTCGAGGCGTTCCTGCTCGGCGGCGACGCGCTCGGTGATGTCGGTGGCGATGCCGCAGAGGGCGTAGATTCTCCCCTCGGCGTCGCGGAGCGGGAATTTCTGCACAATCGAAGTATGCCGGCCGTCCTGGTCGACGACGAACTCGTCGTAGGTCTGCGCCGTCCCGGCGGCAAGGGTGCGGCGGTCGTTGGCGCGGAAAACCGCCGCCTGCTCCGCTGGAAATATCTCCTCGTCGGTTCGGCCGATGATCTCGGCGCGCAGCCGGCCGCAGGCGCGTTCGAGGCCGCGGTTGCAGAGCACGTAGCGGCCGGCGAGGTCCTTGACGAAGATGGTGGCGGGGCTGTTGTCGACGATGGCTTCGAGCCGCTGCTCGCTCGCGAGGAGGGCGAGCTCGGCCGCGCGCCGGCGGACGATGTCTTCCTCGAGTTCGCGTTTGGTGCCTTCGAGTTCGGCGGTGCGCAGCGCGACCTGTTGCTCGATCTCCTCGGCGCGCCGCAGGAGCAGGTTGACCAGCAGGAGCACGACACCGGTGGTGAGCAGGCCGCCGGAGAGCGAGAGCCAGGGGGTGAGCGTGCGCTGGCGGGCGCGCCACTCGGGATTCAGCTTGGCGACGAATTCCCACCGGCGTCCGCCGAGCTGGACGATCTCGCGATGGATGCCCAGCGCGCGGGTGAGGTCCAGCGGCTGGCTGCGTCCGGGCCGTTCCTCTTGTCCCGCGCGGTTGAGGTAGAGCAGGGATTGTTCGTCCCGCTGGGCGTCGAGGTCCTGGTATTGGAGGAAGAGTGCTTCGTCGTCCTGCACTCGATGCGTCTGCCCGAGCATGGTCTCGACCCGGAAAACGCCCTGCACGTAGCCGCGGAATCCACCGTCACCGGGGCCGGAGGGCGGGCGGAAAACCGGCAGCGCGAACACGATGCCTTTCTCGTCATCGGGCGAGACGGACTGGGCGAGGCGAAACTGGTGGGTGACCCGCAGGCGTTGCTCACGGCGTGCCGCGCGGAGGTCCGGGCCGATGGGTGAGCGGGAATTGTCGTAGCCGAGCGCGGCCTCGTTGCCGGTGAGCGGCGCCATCAGGCGGATGACGGTGTGGTCGTCGTAGTCGCCCACCGGCACGAGCCGGCCGGATCCGTCGGGTTCGGTGATGGTGAAATTCGGGTATTCGGCGCGGGCATCGGCGAGGAAGGCATCGCGCTCCGGCCGGCGCACATAGGCGACCCATTGCAAAGCCTGCACGCCTTGGTGGCGCGAGAGCAGGTCGGCGGCGGTCCGCTCGAACTCCTCGCGCGTCACCCGCTCGGAGCCGGCGAACAGATTGGCCAGTCCGTGGACCATTTCCTCGTAGAGGCGGATGCGTTGTTGCGCGATGCGGACCTGCGACTCCGCCCGGCGATGGAAGTTGGTCTGGATCCGCTCCAACTCACCTTGATCGAGCGAATACCAGATGTTCAGCGAAATCGCGGTCCCCAACAGGGCGATGCCACCCAGCAGCCACGGGCGGTGGTTGGACAGTGATACCAAGGCAGTCATCAGGGCGGCGCAGCGAGTAGCCGCAGCCTGTGCAGCAAGGCGAAATTTCCAGCGGCTGGCCAGTCAGCAAATACAGCGCGGCCGGAACGCACGGGGCGATCCGGCCGCGAAAAACAACCCCGCGCGCTTCGGCTCAGGCGCGGTAGGGCAGCGGGAATTTCGCCGTCAGCGCCACGACGCGCGCCTTCACGTCGGCGATAGCGGCGGCCTCCTGCTCGGTGCCGATGGCGGTGAGCACGGTGTCGATCAACTCGGCGACCTGGGCGAACTCCGCACCGCGGAAACCGCGCGTCGTCATCGCCGGCGAGCCGAGGCGG
This sequence comes from uncultured Opitutaceae bacterium, assembly GCA_964475035.1. GTDB lineage: Bacteria > Verrucomicrobiota > Verrucomicrobiia > Opitutales > Opitutaceae > Didemnitutus. The sequence goes on from CAYYVB010000152.1 coordinate 7,398, forward strand.
ATGCCCGAGGCTTGGAACGGCGAGCGCGTCTCGAACGGCACGGTGTTCTTGTTGGTCGTGATGTGCGCGCGGTCGAGGGTCTCCTGCGCAACCTTGCCGGTGAGGTTGGGGAACTTGGGCCGCAGATCGACGAGCATGAGG
>CAYYVB010000153.1:0-7479 GCA_964475035.1 uncultured Opitutaceae bacterium
CTCCCCCGCCCGTCTGCTTTTCCTCCTCAGCTTGTTCCTGGCTCCCTTCGGTTTCGCCACCGATTCGGAAGGACCGCTGGAAAAAGTCGCCGACTGGAAAATGCACCATGCCCGCCTTGGCGCCGCCGCGGCCGTGCTGGGTGACCACCTTTATGTTTTCGGCGGCAGCGGCGGAGCCGCCCCGATCCACCAGGCGGAGCGCGTCGACCTGCGCACCGGGCAAAGCGAACTGCTCACGGCGCGCTTCCTTGCGCGCCGTTTCCACCAAGTCGTAGAGCACGAGGGCAAGTTCTGGATTCTCGGCGGACAAAGCTACGGCCGCGGCGACACCATGCACGAGCCGGCGGTCGAGATCTACGACCCCGCCACCAACACTGTGACGCGCGCCGCCGACTGGCCCGATCCCCGCGGCCGGGCCGGCGCGGTGAAGCTCGGCACCGACGTGCTCGTCATCGGCGGTTCCCGCCACGTGCGGAGCGGCGCCTATACCCAGACCAACACCGTGCAGATCCTCGATCTCACCACCGGCACGTGGCGCGAGGGTCCGCCGATGCCGACGCCGCGGGAGGCGCCCGCCGTGCTGGTGGGACAGTTCGCGCTCGTCGCCGGTGGTTACTCGCGCGGCAACAAGCACGATGCCGTGGAGATGTTCGTCCCCGCCGAGCAAGGCTGGAAGAAATTGCCGAAACTCGGTCGGACCATCAGCGCGCACTCCGCCGCGGTGCTCGGGCGCTGGCTCTTCCTGTTCGGCGATTTCGACGACGGCTCGACCGTCCTCGCCTATGAATTGCCCACGCGCCAGACCACGCGGATCAAGCCCGGTTTCGTCGAAACTCGCCAGACCACCGCGATCACCGTCGGCGACCGCATCTATGTGATCGGCGGATCGGCGTTGGATACAGGCTATGCCGGCGGCTTGGGTTCGCTCCGCGAAAACCGCAATTTCGCCCGGGTCTCAGGCACGGAGCGCGACCTGATCCAAGTCTTCGCCTTGCGTCCCGCGGACGACACCGCCAAGACGCGGTGATGGTCCCGCTGGTTTTCCTGCACGGCCCGCCCGCCACCGGCAAACACACGATCGGCCGCGAACTCGTCGCCCGCACCGGGTTGGAGCTGTTCCACAACCACCTCGTGGTCGACGCCGTGCTGGCGCGTCACGCCTTTGGCTCGCCGGAATTCGTCGCTGAGCGCGACCGGCTCTGGCGTGAGCGCCTCGGGGCCGTCGGACGCGACGGAGCACGCGGCGTGATCTTCACCTTCAACCCCGAGAACTCGGTGCCCCAGGCATTCATCAACTGGCTCTTCGCCGATCTGCCGCGCGCCAACAACCTCGCCCTGCACTCTGTCGCCGTGACCGCCGGCGAAGCGGCGATCGAGGACCGGCTCGGCAGCGCGTCACGGCAAGGTTTCCGCAAGCTGACCGATCTTGCACTCTACCGGCAATTGCGCGCGGCCGGCGTGTTCGCCACGCCGCGCATCCCACGCACTGACCTGACGATCGACAGCGAGAGGCTCACGCCGACGGCGGCGGCAGAGCAGATTGCGCGCACCTTCGGGCTCGCCTGACATGCTGCCCGACTTCCACGGCCGCCTGCACGACTTCGCCGAGGTCATCGTCCGCGTCGGGCTGAACCTGCAGCCCGGTCAGCGCATCCTGGTAGCCGAGCCCTACGAATTGCAGGGCGTGGCGCGCAGCGCCGAAGTGATCGTCCACGCCGTCCACGCCGCCGCGCTGCGGCTGGGCGCGCCCGAGCTGCCAGTCGATGTAATCTGGGGCGATCCGGCCCGCCTGCGCAGGCTGATCCAAAGTCGCGATTGGCGAGGTCTTGGGCGGCTCGTGGAGTCGAACACCCACCGCCTGCGCACCGCGATCGCGGCCGGCGACGCCGTGCTTTTCCTCCAAGGCAGCCACCCGCGCCTGCTGGACGGCTTGCCCGCCGACGCCGTCGCGGAGAGTCAACGCGTCGTCTGGGAAATCTACGGCCCGGTGGCGCAGGCCCTCGTCGGCGGCGCAGCCAATTGGACGCTCGTCCCGGCACCGTCACCAACTTGGGCCGCGGCGGCGTTTGAATTTCTTCCCATTGAGCGGCGTCTGACAGCGTTATGGACCACGGTCTTCTCAGCCTTCCGCTGCGCTCCGGCGCCCGGCGGACCCGACGCCGTCGCCCGCTGGACGGCGCACTTGCGCGCGCTCGCCGCGCGGCGTGAAGCCTTGAACGCCGCGCGCTCCACCACGCTGCGCTACCGCGGCGAAGGCACCGACCTCACCGTGAACCTGCCCGCCGAACATGTCTGGTGCTCCGCGCAGCTCGCCACGCGCGGCGGCGTGCCGTTCGTCGCGAACCTGCCGACCGAAGAGATCTTCACCGCGCCCGAACCCGATTCCGCCACCGGCACGCTGCGCGTGGATCGCCCGGTGTTGCACGGCGGCGGCGTGATCGAAGGCATCGAGCTGGAATTCCGTCGCGGCGAAGTCGTCGCCGCCCGCGCGCGCACCGGCGGCGACCTGCTCGCTCACCTGCTCGATACGGACGAGGGTGCGCGCCGGCTCGGCGAAGTCGCGCTCGTCGCCGAGACTCCCGCGTGGGCTGCCGCCGCGCCGTTGTTCCGCCACATCCTGCTCGACGAAAACACCGGCCCTCACGTCGCGCTTGGCGAGGCCTATGCGTTCTGCGCGCCGGGTCGGCGCCGTCCGCTCAACCGCAGCCTGCTTCACCTCGATCTCCCCGTTGCCGCCGAGGTCGATCTCCGCTAACGCTTCCCGCCTTGTCCGACGCGCCCGTCAACTCCGCCGACCCTACCCTCCTCGCCCGCGCCCAACGCGGCGATCAGGCGGCGTTCGGTGAATTGATGCGCACGAACCATGCCGTGGTTTACCGTGTCGTCTATTCCGTGGTCCGGAACGAACACGACGCGCGCGACATCTGCCAGGAGGTGTGGCTGAAGGTCTGGAACGAGCTGCCGAAATTCCGGGGCGACGCGAAGTTCTCGACCTGGGTGCACCCCATCGCCGTCCGCAAATCCCTCGATCTGCTCCGCAAGCGCCGCCGCTGGTATGACCGGTTCCTGCCCTTCGCCAGTGCGGTCGACGAGGATTCTCCGCACGCCGCCGTGCCCGAGCCGTCGACCGACACCACGGCGCGCGACGGCGCCGAGGGCAATGAGCGCGTCGCCCAACTCCACCGCGGCCTCGACGCACTGCCACCGAACCACCGCGCCATCCTCGTGCTGCGCGAACTCGAGGGATTATCCTACGAGGAGATCGCCGCTGCCGTCGACGTGCCCATCGGCACCGTCATGTCCCGTCTTTTCCATGCCCGCCGCCTGTTGGCGAAAAAATTGAAGGAATCACCATGAAAACGCTCCGCCACCTCTGCACCCTGCTGCTGTTCGCCGCCGGTCTCGGCCTCACCGCCGCCACCGCGCACGCCACTACGGTGAACGCCATCCTCATCACCGCGGGCAACAACGGCGGCTCCACCGACCCGCGCCTCGCGCCCTACGAAGCCACGCTCCGCCGCGTGCTGCGCTTCAACGCCTATAGTTTCCAAGGCAGCGACGCCACCCGCTTGTCCGAGGGGAGCAACGCCACGCTCTTCATCGGCCAGGGCCATGAATTGACCGTCGAGGGCGGCAAGAATCCCTACAGCATCCGCATCCGCTGGAACGCCGGCGACCGCACGCTGATGAGCACCGGCCTCACGCTCCGCCCCGGCGTCCCCGCCGTCCTCGGCGGCCCGCGCACGGGCGACGGCGACGAGGTTTACGCCGTGATCCTCATCGCGCGCTGACATTTTAGCGCGCCGATTGAATAAACCCGCCGCGAGCAGCGTCCGAACAGGCAACCCAACCAAGGGATCACCTATGAAGACCAAACTCACTGCCCTCCTCCTCGCCGCCGTCGCCGCCCTCACCCTCGTGCCGAAACAGGCGCAGGCCGGCGACAAGGAGCTCGCGCTGATCGGCGGCTTTATCGGCGGCCTCATCGTCGGCTCGGCGATCAATGACAGCCACTCCTACGACCACCACGACACCATTGTCGTCGGACACGACTCGGGGCGCTACGACCGCCACGGACGTCACGGCCGCTATGACCGCGGCCGGGATGGTTACTGGGATTATCGCACCGTGCGCATCTGGATCCCCGCCGCCTGGGAGATCCGCTACGACTACGGCCGCCGCACGAAGTGCTACGTCCCCGGCCGCTATGAGATCCGCCGCGAGCGCGTCTGGGTCGCCTTCGACCGCCGCGACCACCACCGCGGCCCGCGCCGCTGGTAACCTTGTTTCCCCTGTCCCTCACTTGCCATGAACTGCCCGGAAGCCGAAAAACTCCTCCTCGCCTCTCCTGACGGCGGCCTCTCCTCCGCGGAGCAGGCCGCTCTGGCGCAACATGTCGCCGGCTGCGCCGGCTGCCGGCAATTGCAGGCCGACCTGCGCTCCGCGCAGGAAGCCTACCGGGCCGATGCCGCGCAGATCGCCGTGCCCGACGCTGACGAGGAGTGGCGCCTGCTGCAGGCGCGGATGCGCGCCGAACAGCAACGCGAACGCCACGCCGCCCGCGGCGCGACCACGCAATGGCTCAAGCTGTTCGGCACGCCGCTCGCCGCTGCGGCGGCGCTGGCGGTCGCATTCTATGCCGGCCGCGCGACCGCGACACGGGCGGAGAACGATCTTCTCATCCCGGACGTGGCCCGCGCCGATTTCGTCGAAGTCGCCGACACCAGCGCCACGCCGATCGTCTTCCGCGACGAGGAAAGCGGCTGGCTCGTCGTCTGGGCGGAGGAGAGCGAAACCGCGACGCCGTCGTAAGGCGCAGCGCGCGAGTTCGCGCGTAGGTTGAAGCGCGAATGCAGGTGTAGGTGGCGTGCTTGCACGCCACAAAACACGCCCGCTGGCCGGACGAGTTGCGCGCAAGCGCGCAACCTACATAGCGATTGATGTAGGGCGGAATCGCCCTACATATTCTAGATTTCCGCTCACGCGCCCGCCAAGCGATCCAACGGCCACACCACCACGTCCACGCGCGGGGAAAACCACACGTCCGGATGCTGCGGGCCGAGCTTCAGGTCGGCGTAGCGGTTGACCGACAGTTCCAGTTCCGCCCGCTGCAAGGGCCAGCGCGGGTGCTGGATCTCGCCGCGGTAGAGCACGCCGCGGCGCGACTGGGTGTAGAGGCAATAGCGCTCAGTCGACCACGCGCCGAAGGCCCCGGGATCCGTGACACGCGGACCGACCGGCCGGTAGCGCGCAGCGAAGGCGCGGTGGTCGCGTTGGGCGCGGTAGTCCCAGGTGCCGTCGCTTTCGCGGCGGAGCGAAAAAGCCGCGCGATAATACGGCAGATGGAAAAACGTCCGCGCCGCCCACACGGCCGTGGCGTTGGGCACGTCGAGGCTGAAGAACCACACGCCGGGCTTGCCGTCGCGGGTCACGTAGGTGCGGACGTTGAACTCCGGAAAATCGCAGAACCAGCGCGGCGCGGGCAGGCCGCGGCGCGTGACGCCTTCCATGCGGAACGGCACGAGCCCGATCCACGCGCAACCGTCAAAGGTGTCGAGCTCGAGCCCGGCGGGCAGATGCCGGCGGATCGCGGCGGCGTTGGCCTCGAAATGGATGAACGCGAGGTCGAGCCACACCTGCCGCCAGCCCCACGGCCGGTCGGGCACCGGCCAGGGCCGGTGATCGGTCTGCGCGAAGGCGGGATGATTCACGCGCGGCGCAGGCTCAGGGCAGCCACGGGAATTTCTCGTGCTTCGGTTTCCGCTTCTCCTTCTGCGCGGTCATATACTCCTTCGCCTCTTCCGTCATGTAGTAGAGCATGGTGGCGTTGCCCGCGAGTTCCTGCACGCCGGCCTGGCCGTCGAGTTCGGCGTTGAAGGCGGCCTTCAGGCAGCGGATGGCGAGCGGGCTGCGCTGGAGAATGTCGTTGGCCCACGCGACGCCCTCGGATTCGAGCTGGTCGACGGGGACGACCTTGTTGACGAGGCCCATCTCCAGCGCTTCCTGCGCGTTGTATTGGCGGCAGAGGAACCAGATCTCGCGGGCCTTCTTCTGGCCGACCATGCGGGCGAGATAGCTCGAGCCGAAGCCGCCGTCGAAGCTGCCCATCTTCGGACCGACCTGGCCGAAGATGCCGTTGTCGGCCGCGATCGTGAGGTCGCACATGACGTGCAACACGTGGCCGCCGCCGATGGCGTAGCCGGCGACGAGCGCGATGACGACCTTGGGCATCGAGCGGATGATCTTCTGGACCTCAAGGATGTTGAGGCGCGGCACGCCCTTGGCGTCGATGTAGCCGCCGTGGCCGCGCACCGATTGGTCGCCGCCGGCGCAGAAGGCGTATTTGCCGTCCTTGGCCGGGCCGGCGCCGGTCAGGAGGACGACGCCGATCGCCTGATCCTCCTGGGCGTCGAGCAAGGCGTCGCGCAGCTCCGTCACCGTCTGCGGGCGGAAGGCATTGCGCTTTTCGGGGCGGTTCAGCGTGATCTTCGCGATGCCGCCGGCTTTGTGGTAGAGGATGTCCTGGTAGGTCTTGGCCGTTTTCCACGCGGGAATCATGAGGTTACGGGAACGCGAAACCCGCTGAGCCGCAACCGTTTTCGCGGCGCGAGGGCGAATTGCCCGCCGGGCGGTCAAGCGGTTTTCCACCAGGCCGGGGAAACTGCTTGGAGTAACCGCTTCGTTGGCCAAATCTTCCAGACTTCATGCAGACAAACGACCTCAGCGCACGGAGCTTCGTGAACAAGGGTCTGGCGCTCGGTGCGCTCGGCGTGGTGTTCGGCGATATCGGCACGAGTCCCCTCTACACGATCCGGGAGTGCCTGCATCACCTGCCGCCGGTCGAACACGCCCAAGCCGTCCTCGGCGTGCTGTCGCTGGTCTTCTGGTCGCTCGTGCTGGTCGTGAGCGTGAAATACACGTTCTTCGTCCTCCGCGCCGACAACCGCGGCGAGGGCGGTATCTTTGCGCTGCTGGCGTTGAGCAAGCTCGACCGCACCTCCACCGGCGCGCTGGGGCTTGGCACCGTCATCGTGCTCGTCGGCGCCGCCATGCTCTGCGGTGAGGCGATCATCACGCCGGCCATCACCGTGCTGTCGGCGAGCGAGGGTTTCAAATTGGTCTGGCCGGAAGTCGACCGCTACGTGCCGGTCATCGCCTGCGTGATCCTTGCGGGTCTGTTCGCCTTCCAGCACCGCGGCACGGCGTTCATTGGAAGGATTTTCGGGCCGGTCATGCTGGTGTGGTTCGCCGTGCTCGGCCTGCTCGGCCTCTGGCACATTTGGCAAAATCCCTTCGTCCTGCGCGCGCTGAATCCGCTGCACGGGCTTGACCTGCTCTTCACGCATCCCGAACAGGTCACGCTCCTTCTCGGCTCTGTCGTGCTCGCCGTCACGGGCGTCGAGGCGCTCTACGCCGACATGGGTCACTTCGGCCGCCGCGCCATCAAGGTCGCGTGGTATGGCGTCGTGCTGCCCGGCC
>CAYYVB010000154.1:0-7460 GCA_964475035.1 uncultured Opitutaceae bacterium
GTCCTCGACCAGACCCAGTTGATCGGCATGGCGAAAATCAAGGGGCAGGTCGTCACGCTGCTCGACATCGACCGCGCCATCACCCGTTAGTCCGGAGCTGATCCGGGCCAATGCACGGGCCGCTCGCCACCGCAGGCGCGAGCGGCCTTTGCGCGTCCTCTTCCGCCGCTCCGGCTCAGATCTCCGCGGCGAGCAACGGCTCCACCTGCGCGTGGCCGCGCAACGCGACCAGGAGCGCGAGCAGGAAACGGCGCGGTTCGTCGGCCGCAGGTTCCAACGGAATCACCGGTGCCGGTGGCGTCTTCAAGACTGCATCCGGCTCGCGCCTCGGCACGGGAGCAAACATCAGCGGCCGCCCTGCATTGCACCGGATTTCCATGCGCGGTCATTGTCGGCGATCGGGCCTCCACAGGCAAGCCGACATCCCGGAGGGGAGGAAATTTTTCGCCGCCGCGCGCGTTTTTTCCTCAGCCCGTGACACCGCGCGCCGATGTATGGAGTGTCCACCGGTTCTTTCAGGATTCTCCTCAGGCATACTATCCCAATACATGCCTCCGCCGCGTCAACCCGAGTAGTCCCGCTCCGCCAGCCGGAGTCGAAATGGCGATGAATGTTCGCGGCTAGGGCTTGGCCACCGAATTGGTCAACTTGCCTGGAAGAACCGGTGGACGACTCCCCGCCTGCGCGGTCATTGCGCCGCGTGCACGATTTCGCCGCCGACGATGGTGTAGAGGCAGCGAGTGCGCAGAATCTCCGGCTCGGGAATCGTCATGATGTCGGCTGAAAGCACGGTGAGGTCCGCCCACTTCCCCACTTCGATGCTCCCGCGATCTTGCTCCTCGAAGGTCGCGTAGGCCGCGTCGAGTGTCAGCGCGCGCAAGGCCTGCTCGCGCGTCATGCGCTCCTCGAGCCGCCAGTCCTCGTTCGCGAATCCGTCCAGTGAACGTCGCGCCACGGCGGCGTAAAACTCGATCATCGGCTCGCCGCGCTCGACCGGCGCGTCCGAGCCGGCCGCGATCACCGCGCCGCTGCGCAACAGCGATTGCCAGGCGTAGGCGCCCGCAAGGCGCTCCTTGCCGAGGCGAGCCGGCGCGAAGAACAGGTCGCCGATCGCGTGCGAAGGCTGCATCGATGCGATGACACCCAGCCGGGCGAAACGCGGGAGGTCGTCCGGATGGATGACTTGCGCGTGCTCGATGCGCCAGCGCGGATCCGCCACGCGGCGCTCCGCCGCCGGCACCTGCGCGAACGCCTGCTCGTAGGCGTCGAGCACGACGCGGTTGCCGCGGTCGCCGATCGCGTGCGTCTGCACCTGGATGCCGGCGCGCAGCGCCTCGAGGAGGAAGGCCGCGAATTTTTCCGGCTCCTGCAACAGCAGGCCGGTCGAGTCGTAATCGGCATAGGGCGCGAGCAGCGCCGCGCCGCGTGAGCCGAGCGCGCCGTCCATGTAGAGCTTCACGCCGCGACGCGTGTAGCGTCCGGCGCTCTCGCCGAGCACGGGACCGGCGGCGAGGAGCTTCCGGGCGGATCCATCGGCGCCGCTGACGGCGTCGAAGATGCGGAGCTTCACTTTGCCCTCGGCCACGAGGCGGCGGAGCAATTCCGCGTTCTCGTAGCTTTGCCCCGCGATCTGCACGCCGGTCCAATCGAGCTTCACCTCGCGCTCGGCCGCGACGATGAAGGCGCGCTCCGTCTCCTCCGCCGTCGGCGGCGGCACGAGGCGCAGCACGAGCCGCATGGCGTGGTCGACGAGGACGCCGGTCGGTTCGCCGGCGGCGTCCTTCAGGATTTCGCCGCCGCTCGGACTGGGCGTGTCGGCCGTGACGCCGGCCAGTCGGAGGGCGAGGGAATTGGCGACGAGCGCATGGCCGTCCGCGCGCACCAGCGCCACGGGAAGGTCGGGCGCGACTGCGTCGAGGTCCATGCGCGTGGGGAACCGCTTTTCCGGCCAATGCGTCTCGATCCAACCCCGGCCGACGAGCCACGTCTTCGGTGCCGTGGTGGCGACGCGCGCCGCGAGCTTCGCCTGCAAATCGGCGACGCCGCTCGTGCCCTCGAGGTCGAACGACAGTTCGCGCACGCCGATGCCCTCGAGGTGGAGGTGGGCGTCGTTGAGCCCCGGGACGACGGTCGCGCCCGCGAGGTCGATGACGCGCTTCGCGTCCGCTCGGAGCGGCGCGGCGCCGGCGTCGTCGCCGACGAAAATGATCCGGCCGTCGCGCACGGCGACGGCGGTAGCGCCGGGACGCGCGGCGTCGAGCGTGTGGATGCGGCCGTTGACGAGAACGAGGTCGGCGGGCTGGGCGGCCAGGGCCGCGGGGAGCAGGGCGAGCAACAGCAGGGCGCGGAGGGGCATCGCGCGAGTGAAGCCAACGGCGTCGCGCTGGCAATGCTGCGCCCGCCGCTCAACCCGCGCGAGGGAGCACGCGGGCGAGGGCGGCGAGGAGTTCCTGCGCGGTGAAGGGCTTGCGAATCAGCACGCTGGACGCGCGGCCGACCGACTTCATCGCGGTCTCCAACGTGTGCCGCTCCATCAATCCCGACATGAAAAGGATCGGCAGGTCGGGTTGGCGCTGGAGCATTTCGGCGGCGGCACGGTCGCCCGTCATGATCGGCATCATGATGTCCATCAGCACGGCTTGGATCTCGGATTGGCGCGCAGTGAAGAGTTCCACCGCTTCGCGTCCGTTGCCGGCCTCGATGACCTTGAAGCCGTGCTGCTTCAGCACGACGCCAGCGATCTCGCGGATGGCAGACTCGTCGTCGCAGACGAGCACGCCTCGTCCGTCGCCGTGGACCACGGGCGTCTCCATCGGCGGCGTGGTGTCGGTGTGTTCCGCGCGCAAGGCGGGCAGATAAACGCGAAACTCCGAGCCTGCGTCGGGCGATGAGATCACGTCGATGCCACCGCCGTGGCTGCGCACGATGCCAAGCACCGTGGGCAGGCCGAGGCCCGTGCCCTTGCCGCGCGGCTTGGTGGTGAAGAACGGCTCGAACAGACGCTCCTTCACTTCGGGCGCGATGCCCGCGCCCGTGTCCTGCACGGCGAGGAGCACGTAATCGCCCGCGGGAATGTCCTTCAGGTAGCAGGCGAAGGGTTGCTTGAACGTGACCGGCCGCGCGTGGAAGGTGAGCATCCCGCCCTCGGGCATGGCGTCGCGGGCGTTGACGGCGAGGTTGAGCAGCACTTGGTGGAGTTGCGTCGTGTCGCCGAGGACCGAGGGCGTGTCATCGGCGATGAGGCGGCGGATCTCGATGTCGCGCGGGAAGGTTTCCTCGAGGATGAGGACGAGTTCGCGGATGAGATCGCGCGGGCGCAGCGGCGTGCGCTCGCCATCGATGCCGCGGGCGAAGGTCAGCACCTGGCGCACGATGCCCGTGCCGCGGCGCGCGGAGGACTCGATGACCTCGAGCGTGCGCCGGTCCAGCGGCTCGTGGTTGCGCAGGCGCAGCAACTCGACGCTGAGCAGGATGGGGGCGAGGACGTTGTTGAGATCGTGCGCGATGCCGCCGGCGAGCAGGCCGATGCCCTCCATGCGCTGCGAGCGGAGGAGCTGACGCTCCATCGTCTTCTGCTCGCTGATGTCCTGCTTGATGGCGATGAAATGGCTGATGCCATCGCGGCCGTGCGAGACCGGCGCGACGATCATGCGCTCGTGATATTCGGTCCCGTCCTTGCGGCGGTTGATCAGTTCCCCGCTCCACACTTCGCCGCGGAGGATCGTCTGCCAGAGTTGCGCGTAGAAGGCGGAGTCGTGATGCCCGGAGCGGAGCAGGCGCGGGTTGCCGCCGAGCGCCTCGCCGGCGGCGTAACCGGTTAGCTGGGTGAACCCTTGGTTGACCCACTCGATGCGTCCGTCGCGGTCGGTGATGACGATGCCGGCGGGCATGGCTTGCAGCGCCGTGTCGAGCAGGGCCATGCGCGCGTCGTTCTGCTGACGGTCGGAGATGTCGTGGATGTAGCCATGCCAGAGCACGCTGCCGTCGGGCTGGCGCTGGGGTGTGCTTTGGCCCTGCACCCAGAGCGTGTGCCCGCCGGGGTGATTGACCCGGTAAACGTCGGACCAGACCGAGAGCGTGCGCGCGGACTCGAGGATGCCGGCGCTCACGCGCTCACGGTCATCAGGGTGCAGCGCTTGGTGAACCGCCGTCGCATCCTGCGCCACCTCTTCCGGTGTGACGCCATAGATGTCGCGGATGCCGGCGCTGGCGTAGGGGAAATGTGTCGTGCCATCGGGGCGCAGGCGGAACTGGCAGATGACGCCGGGGATGTGATCCGAGATGCGGGTGAGACGCTCCAGCAGCTCGATCCTCTGCTGCTCGGCTTTCTGCCGCTCGGAGAGGTCCTGAATGATGGCGATGAAATGCCGGGGCGCGTCGAATTCGTCGCGCACCAGCGAGACGGTCAGGTGCACGGGCACGGCGGAACCGTCCTTGTGGCGGTAGCTTTTCTCCAGCGTGTAGCTGTCACACTCGCCGCGCAGCGCCCGGTCGGCGTGCGCGAGGCTCTTTTCCATCTCGTCGGGGTAGGTCAGGTCCTTGAAGCTGAACTGCTGCAATTCCTGCGGCGTGTAGCCGAGGATCTCGCACAGCCGCGGGTTGGCGCGCATGACCCGGTAATCGAGCCCGACATGCGCGATGCCCACCGCGGCCTGCTCGAACGTCGCGCGCGTCAGCGCCTCGCTGGACCGCAGGGCGTCCTCGGCCTGCTTGCGCTCGGTCACATCAACGTGCGTGCCGATCATGCGGAGCGGCTTCCCGTCGGGCAGGCGCTCGATGATTTTGCCGCGATCGCGGATCCAGCGATAGGTGCCGTCCTTGCAGCGCAGGCGGTGCTCGGAGATGTAGTGCGGCGTGTGGCCGGCGAAATACTCCGTCAACTCGTGCTGCGCGCGCTCGAGGTCGTCGGGATGCACGCGTTGCGCCCAGGCGTCGACGTGCGGGGAGAATTCCCCGGGGGCGTAACCGAGCATCGTCTGCAGACGGTCGGAGAAGAACACGCGACCGGAGGGGATGTCCCAGTCCCACACGCCCTCATCTGCGCCATCGAGGGCGAACTGCCAGCACTGCTCGCTCAAGCGCAGGGCTTCGGCCTTTTGCTCGAGTTGCCGCTGGACCTCCAGCACCTCCAACCCGTGCGCGAGATCGGCCGCCAGTTTTTCCACCAATCCGACAATCTCGGGCGTGAAGTAGCCGGCGCGGCCCGAGTAGATCGTGAGCGTGCCGCGGGTGCCGTCCTTCAATTGCAAAGGCACCGCGGCGCTGGAGCGCAGGCCGTGTTCCCGCGCGCGCCCGCTCCACGGCGCCATGATCGGATCGGCGGCGATATCCATGCACGTGATGCTGCAACCCTCGATCAGGGAGCGTCCGCTGGGGCCGCGGGATTCGGGCCGGCGCACATCCACGGAAATGCTCAAGCCCTCGACATAGCCCGCGGCCGGACCGACCGCCGCCTCGATCACCACGGCGCGCGTCTGTTCGTCGACCCAGCCGATCCAAGCCAGGCGCATCTCCGCCTCATCCACCAGAATCCGGCAGATGTCCTGCGTGAGTTGCGCGCGGCTGACGGTGCCGAGGGCGGCCTCATTGGCTTGGGCGAGGGTGTGGTAGAATTGGTTGGCGCGGCGCAATGCCTCCGACGTCACCCGCTCCGCCTCGAGCCGCGCCGTCTCCGCCGCCAGCACGCGGCGGGTCAGCACCGTGGCGAGGGAGTAAAGCACCGCTGAAGAGACCGTGACGAAGAGCAGCCCATTAATGATGCTCGGCAGGGCGGCGACGGGGAAATTGCCGTGCCACCACGCCAGACCGAGATCCGACAGGACGATCCAACCCGTCGCGAGCAGCGCGTAGGCGAGTGTCAATTGCAGCGGAGCGTAGTGCCGGGAGCGCATCGGTGGGAGCTGTGTTTCCCGTTGGGTAGTGAATCCGCACCCGCTGAGGGTCACAATCGCAATCGCGCAAGGGTGACACGTGCTGTCACATTTTCACCCAGTGGATTTGCAGCACTATCACAGACCAGTCGGAGGACGTGGGATCACGATCCTGATTCGCGTTCCCTGCCCCACCTCCGAGCGGATCCAGAAACGCCCGCCGAATTGTTTGGTGACGAGGAACGCCTTAGTGAGTCCGAAACCTCCGCCCATCGTGCGAACCTTCCCGACGTTGCTGCCGCGTTTTCCGTAGTGAAATACCGTTTGGATTTCATCGGCTGGAATGCCGCAACCGGTGTCACTGACAGTGAACTTCAGTTCTGAATCCGTTTCATAGAGACCCGCGCTGATCGTGCCGCCAGGCGCAGTGTATTTGCGTGCGTTGGCCATCAAGTCGCGCATCACGTCCTTGAAGACGAGCGGCAACGCGACAGTGCAGCCGCTTTGGCTCTCGATCGCAAAGTCCACATAGTAATCCTTTGGACCTTGGAGTGCCAAATTGTAGAAGATGCGGTAGCGTCCGTGGCTGTTTTTCTCGATCGCGGCGAAAACGCTGCGAAAGTCCGCCCGCAGCTCCTCAATCGGGATATCTACCCAAGCCTGGGGTGCCCGCACCCGCGCGAGCACTTCCCGGGCGCGAACGGCGAAAATCTTCAGCACCGCGCGGATGTTTTCGACGGACTCCTGCACTTCGGGTGTCGCTCCAAGCTCCGGTCGGCGCGACAACTCCGCTTCGATCTGGGCAATCACGTCCGCTTGCGTCTCAGGCCAGGCCGCGGCATCGCGCACGGCAGCCTCCGGATCGGAGAGATGCGCCCGCATCGTGTCGCAATGGCCAAGGGCGGAACGAAAGTGATTCTCCTCTCCCCGCAAGGCATACCCCAGTAGGATGAGTTCGCCATAGAGCACAGTGAGGACGTTAAGCAGCGAGTGCATGTCCAGCAATGAGGACTCCCCCGGCGTGAGTGGCGGGATCGAGACGATTTCCACCTCGGAACTTTCCATGCCCGATAAACTGTAGCTGAGCTAATTTAGCGCGACACCAAAGTGCCTGCCGCCAAAATGCGAGACAAGGCTCTGGACGCTTTGCATCGCGGCTGACAAGTTGGACCCGATGAATCCGGGACCGTCTGAAGCAACCGCGACGAAGACCCTGCTGTTGGTGGATGATGAGCATTATTTCCGACGCTTCGTCGGCGAGATCGTGCGGCGGAACTTCGGCTACCGCCTGATCGAAGCCCGCGACGGCGAGGAAGCCGTGGCGTTGTTCCAAGCCGAGCGGCCTGCGGTCGTGCTCCTCGACATCAACATGCCCCGGAAGACCGGCATCGAGACCTTGCCCGCGCTGCGCGCGATGGACGCAGAGGCGCAGATCATCATGCTGACCTCCATCTCGGAGGAGCTCGTCGTCGAGGAATGCGCCAACCTCGGCGCCTCGTATTTCGTCCGCAAGGACCTGCCGGCAGACGAACTGGTGCAGGAACTCAAAGCCGTGCTTGAGTCGGCCGCGACGCCGGATCAGCCGCCCAC
>CAYYVB010000155.1:0-7457 GCA_964475035.1 uncultured Opitutaceae bacterium
CCAATGTATCAGAGTTACTACGGATTCACGGAGATGCCGTTCCACATCACTCCGGACCCGAAGTTTCTATACCTGAGTCCGCCCCACCAGGAAGCGCTGCAGCACCTCAAATACGGCGTCACCGAGCGGAAGGGCTTCATCGTGCTCGTCGGCGAGGTCGGCTGCGGCAAGACCACGCTCTGCCGGAAGTTCCTCAGCGAACTCGACTCTACGCACTACGACACCGCCCTCGTCCTCAATCCGCGCCTGACCGAGACCCAGATGCTCAAGGCCATCCTCGCCGAGCTCGGCGAGAACAAGCTCGCGCGGAGCAAGAACGACCTCGTCGCGCAGATGAACGCCGTCCTCCTCGCCCGCATCGCCGCCGGCCGTGAGATCGTGCTCATCATCGACGAGGCGCAGAACCTCTCCTTCGAGGTCTTCGAGCAGGTCCGCCTCCTCTCCAATCTCGAGACCGACAAGCAGAAGCTCCTCCAGATTGTCCTCATGGGCCAGCCCGAGCTGAAGGAAAAGCTCGCCGCCGAGGAGCTCCGCCAGCTCCGCCAGCGCATCCTCGTCCACTACGAGCTGCGCCCGCTCACGCGCGAGGAAATGGATCACTACATCCACCACCGCATGGCTCTCGCCGGCGGCGCCGGCCGTCCGCGCTTCACGCCCTGGGCGCTGCGCCACCTCTACCGCGCCAGCCGCGGGATTCCGCGCATCATCAACAATCTTTGCGACAAGTCCCTCCTCTCGGCCTTCATCCGTGACTCCGACGAGGTCAACTATTGGGACGCCCGTCGCGCCTCGCGCGATCTCGCGCGCCTGACCGACTGATCCATGAGCCTGATCAACGACGCGCTCAAGAAAGCCCAGCGCCAACGCGGCGACTCCACGCCGCCCGAGCCAGCGGCACCGGTCGCGCCCATGCCGGGCCCGATCTCCGCCACGCCCTCGCGCCGCGCCGCGCAAGGCGCGAAACCCCAACTCTACCTGCTCGGCGCGGGCGCGCTCCTGGGTCTCGGTCTGGCCCTTGGCGCCGTCTTTCTGCTGCGCGAACCCGCTCCGGCCCCGGTCGCCGCGAAAGTCGAGCCGGCGTCCGCCAGCGCTCCAGCCACCGCCACGGTCGCCCCCTCAACGTCGCCAGAGAAGGCCACGAGTCCCACTGCCGCACCGCTCACTGTTTCCGCCCCCGCTCCCGCCGCCGCGGAACCTGCGCTCATCACGGTCAGCACGCGGCCGGCCGATCCGACTCCGGCTCAGCCCGAGGCCGCTGCCTCCGAAACCGCCCGCCCCGCCGCCGGCCCGGCTCCGAAACCCTCGCTCCGCATGATCAACGCCATCGAAGCCTACCGCATCGCCGGTGTGCGCGCTTCCGGAGCGGATAGCAAGGTGCTGATGAACGACCGCGTCTTCCGCATCGGCGACACCGTCGACCACGAACTCGCCATCCGCATCACCGCCGTGACGGCGAACTCGATCAGTTTCGTCGACGACACCGGCGCGACCTACACGCGCAACTTCTGACGCCGCCCTTCCCTTGGCTGCCGACTTCAGTCGGCAGACGAGGCCCGATCCCTTCTCTCAATACGCGCTGCGGGGCGGGAAAAAGACCTGCCACAGGGTCCGCACCGTGATCAGCACATCGAGCCAGATCGACCATTGCTCGATGTATTGCAGGTCGCGCCGCACGCGCTCCTGCAACTGCTCGGGCGTGGAGATTTCCCCGCGGAAGCCCTCGCTCTGCGCGAGGCCCGTGATGCCCGGCTTGACGAAATGCCGCGTGCGATAGGCACGCGCGCGACGCTCGAACTCCTCGTCGAGCAGCGGCATCACCGGCCGCGGACCGACGATGCTCATGTCGCCGATCAGCACGTTCCAGAACTGCGGAAACTCGTCGAGGCTGTGCCGGCGCATGAAACGCCCGAACGCGAACACGCGGTCATCGTCCGCCCTCGCCTGCTGGAGCTCCGCGCGCTCGTCCGGCCGCGCGACGTGCATCGTGCGGAACTTAACCATCGCGAAATTCTCCCGCTGCGCGCCGGCGCGCGGCCGCACGAAGAACAGCGGCCCCGGCGACTGCCGGCGTTGCATCACCCACACCAACGCGCACAGCGGCGGCAGCACAAGGAGCACGACGGGCAGCGATACCGCCACGTCAAAGACGCGCTTCAGCAGCCGGTTGATCGGTTCCTCCAGCGGCTCCTCGTGCAGCGTGAAATAGTGCTGCCCCTGCACCTCGACCGCCGCCACCGGGTGACCGAGTCGCTCGTCCACATCGTGCCGGACCAGCAAGCGTGCGCCCGCATCCTGGCAGGCCTCGACGACGCGTCGGCCGAGCGCAGCGTTTTCCGGCACATCCCAGAGGATCACCTGCCCCACCCGGGCGCGCTCGAGCAAGGTTGGCAAATCCTCCGCCGATCCCAGCCAGTCCTTCGCGCGGCCGTCCGCCGGAGGAGCCGGCTCCCAAGAGACGTAACCGGCCGAATCGATTCCGAGATGTTCGCGCGCGCGGCACCACTCCGCCATGCCGCGCAACGCCGCCGCCGGCCCGAGAAGCAAGGTCGGCACGCGCGAGCCGCCGCCGTAGAATTGCTGCGCGATGCGCCGGGGCAGGCTCAAATGCAGCACCAGCAACGCCGCCCAGGAAAGCACGAGGAATGAACCGAGAAACAGGCGGCTGATGCTCCGATCCTGCGTCGCGAACATCATCGCAAACACGATCAACGCCACGATTCCGACCTGGCGCGTTGCGAGACCCGCGGCTTCCGGCACCTCGAGCCGCGTCAGTCGCCAACCCACCGACGCCACCTGCCCCCACCCGAGCAACAACCCGAGCACGACACTCAGAAAATACGGCAGCAATTGCGTCTCCCGCGTCAAACGCACGGTTTCCGAAAGCACGAGGATGGTGAACTCGGCGGCGACCCAGAAAAAAAGACCGACGAATAGCAGCGTGACGAGATTGTGCAGATTCGCGAGACCCCGGTGGCGGTTGAGCAACATCGCCTTGACCATACCGCCCGCCCATAGTCGGGCAAGTCTCCGTCCGCCCCACGTCGTCCGTCTGCGAAAATGGTTCTCCAATCGGTGGCGGCTCCATCTCAAAGTCCACGGCTGCACACTCGCCCGGTGGCGCAACGGATGATTCGTCGGATGTGCGGCGGTCTTCGTCGCACGACGTAGCGGTGGAAAATTCCCGCGAACGGGAACGCCGTTTCTCATTCGCACGCCAATGCGAAGGAACGTCACTGTGATCGCTTCGGGCCTACTCGTTGGCGGCGAGCACTTAGCTCCGCGGGCGCTCGTTTGGCACGCCCAGTGCAAAGTTGTTTCCGTCGGTGCGATGAACGCGTCCGACACAAACAACCGATCAACTCATGAAACTCAGCCGTCTCCTCACTCTTGCCGTCCTCGCCGGCGGCGCCGCCGTCACCTCCACCTTCGCCCGCGTCGAACTGCCGCGACCGCTCGTCGTCACCGCGCCCACCCAAGTGTCGCGTCTGCACGACGGCGGCACCGTGAAAGTCGCCTTCACCGTCGACACCGCGGGCCGCGTGCAGGACGTGCAGGTGCAGCGCCCGCTCGACGCCAGCCTCGCCCGCCGCATCGAAGCAGCGGCGGCGGATTGGCAATTCACGCCCGCCCGCAAGGCCGGCGAAGCCGTCAGCATGCGCGTCGTCCTCCCGCTCCGCCTCGAAGGCGGCCAAGGCTGATCTCATCTGCTTTCGCCCGCGCCGGGGTGTAGAACTACGCCCCGGCGCATTCTTGCGCAAGCTGACGGCCGGCGAAAAGCTCGGCGGGTGATAATCCGCTTTTTGTTCACGCTGTTTTTGCTGGCAGCCAACCCGGGCTGGACTTCGGCCGAGGAGCCTCCCCCCGTCGGTGCGGCGCGGATTAAACTCGATCTCGGTCAACCTATCGAGGTTTTCACCTACCGGCCGCCAACCTTCACGGACGGTCCGCTCATTCTCGTGTTTCACGGGGTGCAGCGCAACGCGGAGGATTACCGCAACTTCGCCGTCACGCTCGCCGAGCGCTTCAAGGCCGTCGTCGCCGCGCCGCGCTTCGACCGCGAACGGTTCCCTTACGAATCCTACCAGCAAGGCGGTCTCTTCGCCGACGGCGCGCTGCGGCCGCGGGAGGAATGGACGTTCAGCGTCGTGCCGCGTCTCATCACTGCCATGCGCGCGCTGCTCGGCGATCCAGCGCGACCCGTCTACATCATCGGTCACTCGGCCGGCGGCCAGTTCGTCGCGCGCCTCAGCGCGATGAGCGGCGACCTCGGCGCCGTGCGCCTGGTGGCGGCAAATCCCGGCTCGCATCTCTTTCCGGACCGATCCGCTCCCTACGGTTACGGCTTGGGGAACCTGCCCGAAGAACTGAGCGACGACGACGCGCTGCGGCGCTACCTCGCCGCGCCGCTCACGCTCTACCTCGGCACGGCGGACAACGATCCGGCGCATCCGTCGATGGATCGGAGCGAACCGGCGATGCGCCAAGGCGCGCACCGTTACGCGCGCGGCCTCGCTTGCTTCGCGGCGGCGCAGCAACTCGCTGCGGAACGCGGATGGGAATTCCGCTGGCGCTTGGTCGAGGCCCCCGGCATCGCGCACGACGCCGCACAGATGTTTGCGGCGGACGAGGCGCGCGACGCGCTCTTCGGTCCGGCAAAATGACTTTGCGTCCCGCGCGCCCCGCCGGCTTGCTCGGCCGCGTGCGCTGCCGCGGATTCATCGCCCTCCTCTTCCTCGCGGGCTTCACGCCGTTGACGGCCCAGATTCCTCCGTCACCAGCGTCCGAGGAACCGCCCTCCTCCGCCACCCCGGACGTCGACACGGACGGCCAATACGGCGATGACACCTTCGAGGCCGCGCAAAAGGCCTATGCCACCGCGACCGATCCGGTCGAGCGCCTGCGCGCACTGTTCACCGTCGCCAACCTGCAACGCCGGCGTGGCGACATCCAGGAAGGCATCGTGTCCGCCACCTCCGGCCTCGAGGCTTCGCGCGAGCGCGGCAACCTGCGCCTGCAGATCGACTTCCTCTACCTGCTCGGCCGCCTCCACTGGAATCTCAGCGATTACCCGCGCTCGCTCGAAAATCATTTCGCCGAGCTCAAGCTCGCCGAACAGCTCGACGACCCCTCGGTGCTGGCGCGCACGCACGGCGGGCTTGGCCTCACCTATTTCCGCTACGGCCGCAGCGAGGACGCCCTGCACCACTTCGAGACCGGCCTCGCCTTCGCCGTCCGCGCCGGCGACGAGCGGATGCGCGCCAGCCTGCTCAACAGCCTCGGCAACTACCATTTGGCCCGGGAAAATTATCCGCGCGCCACGGCTCTGCACGAGGAGGCTCTCAAGGTCCGCGAAGGTTTCGGCAACCGCCGCGCCATCGCCGAATCGTTGACTAATCTCGGCCTCTCCGCGCTGGGCCTCGGCGACACCGCCAAGTCGCTCGCCTACCTTGAACGCGCCTTGGAGATGTTCGAGGCGCTGCGTTACCGCCGCTACATCGCCAACACGCACCGCCGCATCGGCGCGGTGCTCCGCCAGACCGGCCGACTCGACGAGGCGATCGGACACCTGCGCACGGCGGAGGAAATCGGCCTGCCCTTGCGCAGCGCGGAATTCGACGCCGACCTTTACCGCGAACTCGCCCTGACCCACGAGGCGCGCGGCGAGTATGCCGCCGCGCTGTCCGCCGAGCGCAAGCTCGCCGCCGCCACCGGGCAGATGCGCAACGAGATGGATCGCCGCACCATGGCGGAGCTCGGCGCGCGCTACCGCGCGGAGCAACGCGAGCTCGAGATCACGCTCCTGCGCCGTGAACAGGACCTGCAACAGGCCGAGATCCGCCGGCGTCGCACGCAGAACCTCGCGCTCGGCTTCGGCCTTGTGGGCGGCGTCGGCCTGCTCGGCGTGATCGTGTTCGTGCAACTCCAGCGCCTCCGCGCCGAGCGCCGCCTGCGCACGGCGCACGAGCACGCGCGCACGCAGGCCGAATCGGCCGATCGCCTCAAGACCCGGCTCCTGCAAATGGCGGCGCACGACCTCAAAGTGCCGTTGCACGCCCTGCACGCCGCTGCCGGCCGCATCCGCGCGGCGAGCGACACCGGCCCCGAGGCGCGCGGGCTCGCGGCGGGCATCCTCGCCGACACCGCGCGCATGCGCGGCTTGGTGCGCGACTTTCTCGACGCCGCCGCCCGCGAGGAGGGCAACCTGCAGCTGCATCTCGGCGAAATCGACCTCGCCGCCTTGGTCCACGAGGCCGTCGCCAGCCTCGAGCCGGTCGCAGCGCAGAAACAGCAGCGTCTGCACTGCACCGCGCCCACCGCACCGTTGCCGCCCGTGCAGGCCGATCCCGACCGGTTGCGCCAGGTGTTCGACAACTTGATCGGCAACGCCGTGAAATTCACGCCGCCCGGCGGCGAGATCGCCGTGCATCTCGGCAGTTCGGGCGGCTGGGCGTTCGCCGAGGTGCGCGACAGCGGCCCGGGGCTCGGCCCGGAGGAATTCGCGCGCATCTTCTCACCCGGCCAGCCCCTCGTGCCGAAACCGGCCGGTGCGGATGCGAGCGAGGATTCGACCGGCATCGGCCTCTTCATCGCCCGCGAGCTGCTCACGCTCCAAGGCGGACGCCTCGAGGTCCAATCGAAGCCCGGCCAAGGGGCGATCTTCCGCGTCCTCCTGCCTTTGGCACCGCATCCCTGAAGGGAAGCCCGCAGCCTACAACACTGCACCGCAAGCGGGCAGCATCCCGCCTTCAACCGAGCCCGTTGCGCAAGCACCAGCGCACGAGCGTCGGCACATCGTGGAGACCGAGTTTGGCCATGATACGGCCGCGATATTTCTCGACCGTGCGCGTGCTCAGACCAAGCGAATCGGCGACCTGCTTGGAAAGCAGCCCGCGCGCGACCAAGCGGACGACGTCGCGTTCGCGCTCCGTGAGCGCATCGGCACCGAGGCGCGGCAAAGCCGGCTCACCGGCAAGTGTCGGAACGGGAGGAGGCACCGTGGCGGCGAAAAAGAGCCCGCCCTCGAGCACGCATTGCACCGCGCGTTCGATCTGTTCCAGCGGGGAGTTCTTGTCGACGAATCCGGCGACGCCGAGCGCGAGCAATTCCGCCGGCAGGCCGGCTTCCGGAAACGCCGTGAGCAGGACCACGTGGGTCTTGAGGCCGCGCTCGCGCAACCCGCGCACCAAGTCGCGGCCGTCGTCGCGTCCGAGGTAAAGGTCGGTGACGAGAATGTCGGGCGGCTGCGCCAGGCAGGCTTCGAGCGCAGGCCGAGCCTCGGCGTAATCGTGCAGTTCCAAATGCGGAAAGGCCGCCAGCAGCCGCTCGCGCACGAGGGCACGGAAGGTCGCCGTGTCGTCCACGAGGACGAGACGCAGGGACTTGGCGGAAGTGGCCGGGGAACTCATGTATGACGGGACGCAGGATAGCGTTGCCCGTTGTTTGAGCAATCATTGCGC
>CAYYVB010000156.1:0-2472 GCA_964475035.1 uncultured Opitutaceae bacterium
CCTCCAAGGCGTCTCCGACCGCGAGAACTACTTCGTCTCCATCAACCGCCCCGACCGCGTCGACCCGCGGAAGATCCTCCGCACGATCGCCTACGAGCACCCGCTCTTCACCCTCGGCGCCGTGCGTGCCCAGGCCGAGATCCCGGACCTCAACGCTCGCGCCACCGGCAGCACCGAGACATATTTCTGCGGCGCTTGGACGCGCTACGGTTTCCACGAGGACGGCTTCCTTTCCGCGGTGAACCTCGCGGAACTGCTGCTCGGCGGCGATCCGTGGCGGGACGTGAAGACGGCCGCCGAGACTGCTTCCGTTTGACGGTCAAGCGTCTGCCCAACCTTCCGTCCGGACAGCCAGTTGGGCGACCTTGGCCTGCATCCTTTCGCCCGTCCGGCTCGTAGTTCAGGCGGTGAATTCCGGTCTCTACGAGTGCCATGTGATGCATCATCGGTTCGCGCCGCAGGCGCACCGGTTCGTGTATCGTATTTTCCTCTTCGCCTTCGACCTCGACGAACTGCCCGCACTCAACCGCACGCTCCGCTTCTTCTCCGTCGGCCGCCGCAACCTCTACTCGTTCCGCGACGGCGACTACCTCCCGACCGCCGAGCCGCTGCACAATGCTTCCCGACCGGAAGTCAGCTCTCCCTCGGGAGAAAAATCCCCGGACCTGAAACAACGCGTCCTCGGCCACCTCGCGGCGCGCGGCGTCGACCTCACCGGCGGCCGCGTGATGCTCGTCACGCTGCCGCGCGTCGCGGGCTACCTCTTCAATCCCGTCTCGTTCTACTACTGCTACGACGCCCGCGGAAATCTCGCGGCCACGCTCGCCGAGGTGACGAACACGTTCCGCGAGGTGAAACCCTACGTCCTCACCGCGCACGACGAGCGCGGGGCGTTCCACCTGCGCACGCCGAAGCATTTCTACGTGTCGCCGTTCTCCGACGTCGACGTCGCGTTCGACTTCACGCTCCGCCCGCTCGGCGACCGCCTGAGCGTGCAGATCGACGACTACACCGGCGCCGCGCGCACGCTCACCAGCACGGTCGCCGGCGCGCGCCAGCCGCTGACCGATGCCGCGCTCGCCCGTTTCACCCTTAAATACCCGCTGCTCACGCTGCGCGTCATCACGCTCATCCACTGGCACGCCTTGCGCCTGTGGCTGAAACGCGTTCCTTGGTTTGCCAAGGCCGCCCGCGCCGCCGATCAGCGCGATCTCTACCGCCCGCACGCTTCCCTCGCCCCTGTTTCTAAGTCATGAGTTCGTCCGCCAAGACCGCCCCCGCTTCCTTTGCCTCCGCCGATCGCGCCGTCACCTTCGCCGAGCGCGCCGTGCTCGGCGCGTTCGCCGGCATGCCGCACGGCCGGCTGCGCCTCGAACTCCCCGACGGCGCGAGCCGCGACTTCGGCGATCCCGCCGTCGTCGCGCGCGAAGTCGCACCCGGCGTCGCGAACATCGCGACGCTCCGCGTCCGCCGGCCCGAGTTCTTCTCGAAATGTCTCCTCAGCGGCGACATCGGCTTCGCCGAGTCCTTCCTCGACGGCGATTGGGAGACGCCCGACCTCACGGCCGTGATCGGCTGGTTCATCCTCAACGTCGAGCACGCGCCCACGCTCTCCGGCTCGCAGCGCGCGCAATCGCTCGCGCTCAACCTCCTCCGCGGCGCCAACCGGCTCGGCCACCTGCTGCGCCCCAACAACCGCGCCATCGCCCGTCGCAACATCGCCGAGCACTACGACCTTTCCAACGACTTCTTCGCCCTCTGGCTCGATGACTCGATGATGTATTCGTCCGCGCGCTGGGAGAGTGCCAACGCCTCGTTGCGCGAGGCGCAGGACGCAAAGAACGACGCGCTCTGCCGCAAGCTCCACCTCGCGCCGACCGACCACGTCCTCGAGATCGGCACCGGCTGGGGCGGCTGGAGCCTCCACGCCGCGCGCCACTACGGCTGCCGCGTGACGACGCTCACCATCTCGCAGCAGCAACACGACCTCGCGGTGAAACGCATCGCCGCCGCCGGGCTCAGCGACCGCATCGAGGTGCGCCTGCAGGATTACCGCGACCTCAGCGGCTCCTTCGACAAGATCGTCTCCATCGAGATGCTCGAGGCTGTCGGCCACCGCTACCTCGCCGACTTCGCCGCCGTCTGCGACCGCGTGCTCAAGCGCGACGGCCTCATGGCGCTGCAGTTCATCGCCTGCCCGGACGCGCGCTACGACTCGTTCCGCACCGGCGTTGATTTCATCCAGAAGCACATCTTCCCCGGCTCGCTCCTGCTCTCGACCAACCGTCTCAACGACCTGCTCGCCGCGCAAGGCGGCTTCGTGCTGCACGGCCTCGAGGACATGGGCCGCGACTACGCGCGCACGCTGCGCGTCTGGCGCGACGCCTTCCACGCGCGCCTCGACCGCGTGCGCGCGCTCGGCTTCGACGACCGCTTCATCCGCAAGTGGCACTACTACCTCTGCTACTGCGA
>CAYYVB010000156.1:2572-7411 GCA_964475035.1 uncultured Opitutaceae bacterium
TCGCCGCGCTCGTGCTGCGGCTGAACCAGCCGGTCATCCACGTCATCAACCAACTGCTCTGGCCGGTGCAGCTCGCGCTCATCGTCGTCTATGTCCGCGCCGGCGCCTGGCTGTTCGGCGCCGAGGCGCTGCCCTTCGATCCGGCGGAAATCCAGCGGGTGTTCTGGTCGTCGCAGGCCGAGTTCTGGTCGCGCTTCGGGCTGATGGGGCTGCACGCGCTGACGGCGTGGCTCCTCACCGTGCCCATCATCGTGGGCTTCGCCTATTACACGCTGCGACCGGTGCTGCGGCGGCTCGCGCCGCGCTGACGCCGCGCGTCACTTCTTCTTCCGGCGGCGGGCCTTCAGTTTCGCGCCGTGCAGCTCGCGCATGTAGGCGACGAGCTCGCGCATCACGGTGTCGGCGACGCGCTGCTGGGTCGACACGCGGTCCTCGCCGCGCACTTCGACATAACCGGAGATGATCACCGCGCTGCCGCCGCCGAGGCGGTGGCAGATCGCCCACCACGCGTGCGGCACCTTCACCGCGCGCTCGCGCGACGGCTCCGCGTAGCCGGTGGTCGCCACGGCGACATCCGTGTCGAACAGCCGGCACGCCCCCATCGCCATCTCGACGGCGACCTGTTGCGAAACGCAGTTGGACCGCTTCGCGTGGGCGCGATTCACACCGAGGCAGCGCACTTTTTCGTCGAGCGTGTAGGCGGTGATGCCGCCGCGCACATAAACCGAAGAGCCCGAAACCGAGGTGAGCATCGCCTGCACGTGCCCGCCGGTCAGGCTTTCGGCGGCGGCAATCGTCAATACCGGCGGACGCCGCATGAGTTTCTTGAGTTCGGCTTCGGGAGTCATGGCCCGCAGTGTGTCGCGCTTCGTTTTTTCCGCAAGCCCGGCCGCCACGCGAAGGGATGACGGCTGATGCCGGTCCTACTTTTTCTGCGCGCGCTCGCGGCGGATCCGCCAGCGCTGGCGACGGTGGACGATGAAGCCGACGCACTCCTCCGCGCCGCAGTGGCACGGGTGGTCGCGGCCCTCGGCCAGCGGGAAGCCGTAATCGTAACCCAGCTCTTCGCCGGGCGCGATGTCGCGCTTGGCGACGATCCAGATGCGGCCGCGATCCTCCTCAGATTCGCAGTTCGGCGCGCAGGAATGGTTGATGCGGCGCGCGGGATTCCACGGCACGTCGCCGTCGATGTCGTGGCGGCCGTCGGTCTCGAAGAGATACACGCAGGCGTCGCCGCCCGCGGCGGCGCGGGCGCGGCGGGCCTCGTCGCGGCGCAGCGCCTCGGCCTTCGTGATGCGTTCGCCGACGTATTCGAGGATGCGTTCGCCCTGCGCGATGAAGTCGCGCGCGAAGAGTCCGTGACCATGCACACCGGAGCGCGCGAGGCGGATGTTCGCCGGCAGTTTCATCCGGCGGCGGTGACGGGCGGCGGGGCGCTTCATTTCAGTTCCACGCCGACGGGACAATGGTCGCTGCCGTGCACGTCCGCCTCGATCCACGCGCGCTTGAGGCGCGGCTGGAGCGCGGCGGAGGCCATGACGTAATCGATGCGCCAGCCGACGTTGTTGGCGCGGGCGTTGGCACGGTAGGTCCACCAGCTGTAGTGGCCGCCACCGCGCTCGAATTGCCGGAAGGTGTCGATGAAGCCCGCGGCGAGATAATCGCGGAAGCCCGAGCGCTCCTCGTCGGAGAAGCCCGGGTTGCCGACGTTCTCCTTCGGGCGCGCGAGGTCGATCTCCTCGTGCGCGACGTTGAGGTCGCCGCAGAAGAGGACGGGCTTCTTCTTCTCCAACTTCTTCGCGTGCGCAAGGAGCGCGCGATCCCACGCCTGGCGGAACTTGATGCGCGCGAGCTCGGGCTGGGCGTTCGGCACGTAGACGCCGACGACGTAGCAGTCGTCGAACTCGGCGGTGATGGCGCGCCCCTCGGCGTCGTGTTCCGGCGAGCCGAGCCCGAGCGCGACGCTCAAAGGCTTGCGCTTCGCGAAGAGCGCGGTGCCGCTGTAGCCTTTTTTCTGCGCGGCATTCCAGACGAGTTCGTAGCCCTTCGGCCAAGCCACGCCCTGCACGTCGCCGGCGGTGGCCTTGACCTCCTGCAGGCAGATGACGTCGGCGCGGGAGGCGTTCATCCAGTCGAGGAGTCCCTTGCCGAGCGCGGCGCGCACCCCGTTGACGTTCCAGGAAAGCAATTTCATGCGCGCCCAATCGGACGCACCCCGCCGCACGCGGCAACCGAAATTCCTCGGGGTTGGTCGGCTCGGCCGGCGTGGCGTTGGCAGCGAACTTCGCCTTGGGGGTCGCGGCGGACTTGTGCCACCCGGGGGAACGCGCAGAGCGGAGGGCGTTCTCACCCCGCATCAGGTGCCGGGCCGCAGGCGAATGCACGGGGCGGTGGCGCTCCATCTTCGCCGCTCGTCCGCCGTGGCCGCCCGTCCGTCCCGGATGTGTTCGCGACCGCGCTGTGCCCCGCTCAAAACCAAACCACTGATAACACCATGAACCTCCGCTCCCTCCTCGTCCTCCCGCTCTCGCTCGGCAGCGCCGCGTTGCTCGCCGCCAAGGAGCCCGACCTCCGTCCGGCTCCGGTCTCCGTGTCCTCGGCCAACTACGAGAACACCCCGCGCGACGAGCTCATCCTCTCCGTCGAGGGCAAGCTTCAGGCCAATCCCGTCACGCGCACCCTCGAACCGCTCGAGCGCCCGCAACGCTATGTTTTCATCCCCGGCGACATCTACGAAACCGACATCTCCTACGAGGAGATCTGCCGCCGCCTCGCCGCCACCCTCGCCAAGAAGGGCTACCTCAACGCCACCGACGATCAGGGTCGCGTCATCGATCCGCAGAACGTCGACCTCATCCTCCGCGTCCACGCCGGCGAGCGCGACTGGCGCAATCCCACCGTGCGCACCGAGTCGCTGACCTGGAAGGACGGCCTCGTCGCCCGACCCCGCGGCCGCTCGCTCACCACGCTCGGCGGCGATGTGTTCTGGGACAACCGCGCCGGCGGCAACGACGACGCCCTCGGCGCCGCCGCGCGCAACGAGAACTCGCCCGGCTTCGGCTTCGGCAGCACGCCCGCCTCGCCCGGCGGCCAAGCGCCGCTCAACACCTACTCCGCCACCGCCAGCGCCAACGCCACCGGCTCGGAATACGAGGCCACCCGTGAATTCTACCTCATCGTCGTCGACGCGTTCCGCTACTCCGAGCTCATGACCAAGGGCGACCGCGCCAAGCGCGTGTGGACCACCTTCCTCGCCGCCCCGCGCCAGCGCGGCCAGGTCTTCTCCGACGTGCTCAACACCATGCTCCGCGTCGGCACCGCCTACTTCGGCGAGACCACGCGCGGACTGCAGATGTTCAACGACGCCCGCGCCATCGTCACGCCCGGCGAGATCAAGGTCATCGAGTCCGACGTGAAACTTCCAACGAAGAACTGACGCGCCGCGCACAGTTAGACATCGAGGCGGAACACGTCCCGCACCCCTTCACCGCCCGGTCCACGCCGGGCGGTTTTGTTTTGTCCGACCGCCGCCACGCTGCGACAACCGCGGCACCCCATCTGCCGCATGGCTTCGCCCCCTTCCTCGCCGCCGACCTGCACGCTCGACCTCAAGGTCGTGCCCAACGCGCCACGCAGCGAGGTCGCCGGCTGGCTCGGCGACGCGTTGAAAGTGAAAGTGCACGCCCCCGCTCTCGAAGGTCGCGCCAACGACGAGCTCTGCGCCTTCCTCGCCGACGCCCTCGCCCTGCCGCGCCGGGCCGTGACGCTCCTGCGCGGCGAAAAGTCGCGGCAGAAAACCGTCCGCATCACCGGCCTCACGCTCGCCGAGGCGAAGCGTCGCCTCGGCGTCTGAGCCGCCACGAGGCATCTCATTCCGAGTGCCCTAAACGCCCGTCCCGCGCGGCACCTGTCTCTACCTCCATCTCTCAGCACCTCCATCCTCTTAAATTTGCGTAATACGCAAATTGCGTATTACGCAAAAACGCCCGCCGCGGGGCCATCGGAACGATTGCGAGGCTATCCCGCTCACACCGCCGCCAGCGCCGGGTAATCCGTGTAACCCTTCGGTCCGGGCGCGTAGAGCGTGGCCATGTCGACTTGGTTGAGCGGCGCGTGGCGCGCGAAGCGTTCGGGCAAATCCGGGTTGGCGATGTAGGCCATGCCGAAGGCGATGGCATCGGCGAGACCGGCTTGGAGGTCTGCCTCCGCCGTGTCGCGCGTGTAGCCGCCGTTGCGGATGAGCACGCCGCGGTAGTGTTGCCGGGCGATGCGCGCGAGTTCGACCTCGGCGGGATCGTCGTGCTTCGCATGCCGCAGGTGCAGGTAGGCGACGCCGCGCGCCTGCAGGCCCTTGGCGATGTGCGCCACGAGCGCGGGCGCATTGCTGTCGCGCATGTCGTTGAACGCGACGAGCGGCGAGATGCGCACGCCGACGCGGCCGGGCCCGAAGACGCCGATCGCGGCGTCGATCACCTCGAAGAGCAGGCGCGCACGGTTCTCGATCGAACCGCCGTAGGCGTCGGAGCGGTCGTTCACGCCGTCGCGGAGGAATTGGTCGAGCAGGTAACCATGCGCGCCGTGCACCTCGACGAGGTCGAAGCCCGCGGCCTTGGCGCGCACGGCGCCGAGGCGGAACTGTTCCACGATGCCGGGAATCTCCTCGAGGAGCAGTGGACGCGGCGCGGGATACGGCTGCTTGCCGCTCGGCGTGTGGATCGTGTCGCCTTGGATCGGCTGGTCCGACGAAGAGACGGGCTGCACGCCGCCGTTGAGGTCGGGATGCGTCGCGCGGCCCGGATGCCAGAGCTGCAACGCCATGCGCCCGCCCGCCGCGTGCAC
>CAYYVB010000157.1:0-7401 GCA_964475035.1 uncultured Opitutaceae bacterium
CTGCCGGAGATGGCGGAGAGGAGATTGTGCACGTCGTGCACCACGCCGCCGGAGAGCTGGCCGATGAGCTCGATGCGCTGGGACTGGAGCAACTGCTGCTCGAGCAGGCGCTTTTCCGTCACATCGCGGAGATGCAGGAGCCACTGCTGCCGGCCTTCGCCGGGCACGAGCGCCTGTGTGATCTCGACCAGCGTGGGCCGGGCCGGGTCGCCGGGCAGCGCGCATTCGATCCGACCGGGCACGCCGACCGCTGCGCCGGGGCCCGCCGGGCGCAATGGCTCCGCCGCCGCGCCGAGCAACGCGAACAGGTCCGCCTCGTGTCCGGCCACGATCCGCAGCAGACGCTGCGCGGCCGGGTTGGCCTGCAGGATGCGGCCGTCGGTCTCCGCGAGCAGGATACCCTCGGGGGCTTGCTGGAAGATGCCGGCGAAGCGCTTCGCCTCCTCGTAGAGCCGGCGGTAGCGGTCTAGCCGCGTCAGCGTGCGCAAGCGGACGCGCAGTTCCGCGGCGTTGACCGGCTTGGACAGGAACTCGTCGGCGCCCGCCTCCAACCCTTTCATCCGCGAGTCGCGGTCGTCGAGTGCCGTGACGAAGAGGATCGGCACCGTCGCGGTGACCGGGTCGGCGCGCAGCTGCCGGCAGATCGCGAAGCCGTCGACGTCGGGCATCATGACGTCGAGGAGGATGACATCCGGCCGCTCGCGCAGGGCGCGCTCGTGGGCGAGGCGGCTGTCGGACAGGGCGATGACCCGGTAGCCCTCGCCGGCGAGCAGATGTTCCAGCACGTGGAGAGCGGTGGGCTGGTCGTCGACGATGAGAATGGTAGGCTGGTTCATCGGTTCAGGGATTGGAGGGCTTCGCGCACCTCATGGGCGAGCGCCCGGAGATCGACGGGTTTGGGCAAGTAGGCGTTGGCCCCGGCGGCGAGGCAGCGGGCGCGATCCTCCACCATGGCGGCGGCCGTGATCATGATGATGGGGATCCGCGCGCCGCCGGGCAGGGCGCGGATGAGGCGGGTCGCTTCGAGGCCGTCCATCTCGGGCATCTGCACATCCATGAGGATGAGCGCGGGGGCTTGGTTCGCGGTGAGTTCGACCGCCTCGCGGCCGTTGCGGGCGCGCAGCAGGACGCAGTCGCGGAAGAGCGGCAGATGCACGAAGACGCGGTGGTTGATGTCGTTGTCCTCGGCGATGAGCACGCGCGTGCCGGCGGGCAGGGCGCCAGGCGAGACCGGGGCCGCGATGACGGGTGCCGCCACGACCGCGGCGGTGCCGGCCGAACGCCGGGGCAGATGCACGGTGAAACGACTGCCAACTCCCACCTGACTCTCGACGGTGACGTGCCCTCCATGCAGGGCCATGAGGCGCTTGACCAGGACGAGTCCGAGTCCCGTGCCCTCGTGCCGGCGCGTGAGCGTGCCGTCGAGCTGCTGGAATTCCACGAAGAGCCGCTGCAAGTCGGCCTCGGCGATGCCGATGCCCGAGTCGGCGACCGTGAAGCGCACCTCCGCCTCGTTCGCCTCGACCTCGAGCGTGATCGAGCCGCCTTCGGGCGTGAACTTGACGGCGTTGCCGAGGAGATTGACGAGGACCTGTTTCAGCCGGCGAGGATCGGCCTGGACGGTGGGAACGTCGGTGCGGAGATCGAGCCGCAGGTTCTGCCTTTTTTTCTCGGCCGCGGCCTGGACGAGGCGCAGTGCCCCCTGGCAAAGATCGGCGAGTGCGAGTTCGGTGACCTCAAGTTCGAACTTGCCCGCCTCGATCTTGGCAAGGTCGAGGATGTCGTTGATGAGCGCGAGGAGGTGGCGGCCGCTCTCCTCGATCATGCGCAGCGTGCGGATCTGCTCGGGGTTGAGCGGGCCGAGCGCCTGGTCGAGGAGGATCTCGGAGAGGCCGAGCACGCCGTTGAGCGGCGTGCGCAACTCGTGCGAGGTGCTGGCGATGAACTCGCTCTTGGCGCGGCTGGCGGACTCCGCCTGCTTGAGCGCGATCGCGAGCTGCTCGGTGCGCTGGCGGACCTTTTCGTCGAGGTGGAGCAGCACCTGCCGGAGTTCATCGTGGGTGCGGTCGCGCTGGTCGAGCGCGCTGGCCAGCTCGGCGTTGGCCTGGCTGAGCGTGCGCGCGGCGGCGTGCGCGGCCTGGCTCAGTTGCGCGAGCTCGGCGGAGACATGTTCCTCCGGCGGAGCGACGGCCTGAACTGAGCGGTCGGCGAGGGCGCGGATGGCGCCGACCATCTGGCCGAGCGGCCGGGTGACCTCGCGCGAGGTGTGGCGGGCGAACCCAAGCGCCACCAACACGGCCGCCGCCGCCGCGACGAAGGTGAGCAGGTAGAATTGCGCGATCGTGCGCTGCGTCTCCCAGACCGGTGCGGCGAGATAGACCTGCCAGCCGATGCCCGGCACCAGGGCGCCGGAGACGAGATAGGCCTCGCCCGGCGCGCCCGGTAATCCGGAAATCGTCACCGGCCGCTGGGTCGAGTCGCCGGTCACCGCGGGCAACGTGCCTTTCCCGATGCGGCGCAACGGTTCCTGGGCGAACGCGCCGGTGCTGACCACCACCTGCCGCGATGTGTCGATCACTAGAACGCTGCGGTGATCGGATTGGAGATTGCCCGCGATATGGCCGAGCAGGTTGCCGAGATTGAGCGAGCCCTCGACGATGGAATGAGGGCGCCCGTCGGCGCCGAACACCGGCACGCTGAGGGCCACGATCAGGTCTGTGCCGAAGCCGCGGCCGCGGAACACATCGCTCACGAAGGGCCGGCCCGTGCGCATCGCGACTTGGAAATAATCACGGTCCGCCACCGAGAGGTTGAGGATCGCCAGCGGGCGCCCCTCCGGGTCGAGCCGCGGTGCCGTGGCGATGATGCGGCCCGCGGAGTCGGTGCCGAGCAGCGTGAGGAATCCCGGATAGCTCGCGCGGATGAGTTCGAGCCGCGACGAATACTCCTCGCCCTCGCGGGCGCGGGCCGCGTCATCCGCCAGCATCTGCAGCGGGCGCAGGTGCTCCTGCACGCGCAACCCGAGGTCGTGGGCCGCCTCGCGCGCGTAGCGCTGGAGCACGTCCTCCGTCTCGCGGCGCAGCGTCCGGTCAAACTTGCGCCCGACAAAGATCGCCAGCGTCGCGATGGTGAGGACGACGATCGTCGCGAAGCGCTGCAGCAGCACCTGCTCGAGCGGCGGGGAATCGTCGACGGGCAGCCCGAGCCACACCCGGTAGCGCCGCGATTGGGACAGCGGGATCGCCACGATCGCCATGAGCACGGCGTTGGCGAAATACTTGCAGACGATCGCCACGTTGCTGGGAAAGGCGATGTCGGTGAACCGCATCAGGCCGATCGTCGCGACGGGCAGGCCGATCAGGGCCCAGTAGGCCAGCGTGGCCGACCAACGCGGCCAACGGCGCCGGTGGATGAACCAGCCCACGCACAGCGCCTCGAGCACCGCGACGGTCAGTGCCCAGGGATGGCCCCATGCGAAAGGCGTCGAGGCGAGCGACAGCGCGGCCGCGAGCGCGCCCGGCCCCGGGCCGAACGTGTAGACCACCAGCAGCACCAACCACCCGCCGAACAGCAATTCCGTGCCGCCGAACACCGGCAGCCCGAACTGGTTCACGCCCAGTGCGGCTGTTCCGGCCAGCAAGGCACTGATCCAAGGATTGGAAAGGAAGCGGACGCGGCCGGGCATCGTCGTCAGTCGGTTGCGGGTGGCAATTGACTGCGAGGTTGGCGCTGCTGATGCGCCCACGCGAGCATCAATGCCGGCATCCGGCCCAGAGCCACCTGACTTTCCGCGGCCCCGCATTTCCAAGCCGCCTTCGGCATGCCGTAGACCACGGAGGTGGATTCGTCCTGCACCACGGTCCGCGC
Organism: uncultured Opitutaceae bacterium; assembly: GCA_964475035.1. Classification (GTDB taxonomy): domain Bacteria; phylum Verrucomicrobiota; class Verrucomicrobiia; order Opitutales; family Opitutaceae; genus Didemnitutus. Next base: position 3,868 of record CAYYVB010000157.1, read on the forward strand.
ACCGGCCCGCCGCAAGGCGAACAACCCCGCGGCGCCGTCGCGGCCCATGCCCGTGAGCACGATGCCGAGCGCACGGGTCCAGGAGATTTTCGCCGCCGAGCGGAAGAGCACGTCCACCGCGGGCCGCTGGTGATGCACCGGCACGTCGTCGCAGAGCCGCAGGCGCAGAGTCTCGTTCGTCGCGATCAGCCGCATGTGCCGGCCTGCGGGCGCGATGTAGACGCTGCCGGGCCGCAGGATTTCACCGTGTCCGGCGTGGTGGACCGGGAACGCGCAATCGCGGTTGAGCGAGGCCGCGAGTTTTTCCGAGTAATTGCTCTGGATGTGCTGCACGACGCAGATGGGCGGCATCGTCGCGGGCAACTGCGGAAGGATGGCCCGCAACGCCTCGGTGCCGCCGGTGGATGACCCGATGAAGATCACGCCCAGTTCGTGCCGCAGGATCGCCGCCTGCGCGAGTGTCTGGCGAACTGCGGCCTGTTGCTCGGCGCTGAGTTCCGCCCAGACGCGGTCACGGGATTCGATCGCCAGCTCGTCCCCGAGCGCGGCCGCGCGCCAGAAACACGCGCAGGCCTCGACGGGATCGACCGCGGTGCCGGTGCCGAAGTAGCAGGCGAGTCCGAGATTATAGAGCGCCACGCGATGGCCCGCGCGCGCGGCGCGGCGGAACCAGAGCACCGCGGTGCGATCGTCCTGCGGCACGCCCTGACCGGTGGCGTAACGGACACCGAGGCTATCGGCTGCGCCTGCGTGCCCCTGTTCGGCCGCGCGGCGCAGCCATTCGACCGCGCGATCCGCATTCACGGGTGTGCCCCAGCCATGGACATGGCAGAGGCCGAGGCGGTATTGCGCCTCGGCGTCACCTGCAGCGGCGGCAGCGGAATGGAGCTCCGGGGCTTGAGCGGATTCGGCGACGGGTGGGACGCTGGAGTCTGGGAGCGAGAGGGTTGGCTCGGCGGAGCTCACATGTCGCGGAATTGAGCTTTAATCCCGGCGTCCGCCGCGTCGGAAGCAGGGGCCGGTGCACGCTTCGAGTGCGCCGGGCGGTGAACGGGGAGAGGTGCCGCGCCGCGGACTGCGGCCGGCGCGGGAGCGGGCGCGGATGTTGCCGCAGCGGCCGGATGGGTCGTGGAATCGCCCTCGACCAAGATCGCGAGTTCCTGCACGGCGGCGAGCAGGTCGGTCGCCTGCTGGTCAAGGTGTGCGGCCGTGGCGGCGCATTCCTCGGCTGCGGCGGCGGTGGCCTGCGTGACGCCGTCGATCTGGCTCACGGCGGTGTTCACCTGCGAGATGCCGGAGGTCTGCTCGCTCGCGGCGTTGGCGACGGCGCCCATCGCCTCGTCGACTTGGCGGCTGGTGGCGGCGATGCGGTCGAAGTCGTGTTCCACTTCGGCGGCCTTTTTCTCGAGCACGGCGAGACCGGTGACGACGCGACCCGTGGCCTGCGCGCTGGTCTGGGCGTGGGCGAGCGAGGCCTCGATGCGGGCGGTGGTGTCCTTGGCCGCGGTGGCCGAGCGCTGGGCGAGGTTGCGGACTTCCTCGGCGACGACGGCGAAGCCGGCGCCGGCCTCGCCGGCGCGCGCGGCCTCGACCGCGGCGTTGAGGGCGAGGAGATTCGTCTGGAAGGCGATTTCGTCGATCGTCTTGATGATCTTCGCCACGGCGGCGCCGGAGTCCTGCATCACCTGCACGCTTTGCTGGAGATCGCCGACCTTGCGCTTCGTCTCGGTGAGAGTGGCAACCATTTCCCGGAGCCGGATCTGGCCCTGCTCGGCGAACTGGCGGGCTTCGGTGGCGGTCTGCTTGCTGCCGAGCGCGGCTTCGGCGCTCTGGCGGGTCATGCTGGAGATTTCCTCGAGCGAGGCCGCCGTCTCCTCGAGCGAGGCGGCCTGCGAACTGGTGCCCTCGGCGAGCTGGCGGCTGGCCGAGTTGATCTGGGTGGCGGCGCTGCGGGTCTGGGCCGAGCCTTCGCCGATGCGGGTGATGGCGCGGTGGAGCGGTGCGGCGATGTAGCGGCGCGAATAGACGAGAAAGCCCGTGACGGTGAAGGCGAGCAGCCCGAAGCTGACCGCGCTCATGGCGCGCATCGTGCGGCCGACGACCGGGTCGTCCTTGAGCGGGGCGTGGAGCACGAAGGCGCCCTTGATGTCGCCGGTTCGCAGGTTCTCCATCGGCATCCCGAGCGTGTCCATGCCGTCGCGGGTGTAGCTCAGGGCGGGATCGCCGTGGCAGGTGAGGCAACTCTGGCGGAGACGGACGGGGCGGGCGAGGATGAGTTCGTGCTTCTCGTCGTCCTGCAGGAAGAATTCCTCCGCGCCGGCGTCGAAGGCGGCGAAGGCGGCGGCGTATTTCTCGCCGAGTTCGTTGCGCGGGTTGCGGGCGACGATGCCGGGCTTGGTCGGGGTGAAGAAATCGTAACCCTGTTCGCGCGCCGATTTCGCCGCGGCCTCCCAGGCGCCGACGATCGGGATGGTGTTGTAGAGCGCCGTGGAGCGATAGACCTCCTTCAACGGCCGGTTTCCGGCCTGAAGCCGGGCCTGCTCGATCAGCGCATCGGTCGCGAAGACCTGGTCGCGGTGCATGCTGTCCATCTTGTCGGCGACCGTCTCGGCCTGCCGCAGGACGACGCTCATCTGTTCGCGGACGGAGTGGATCCGGTTTTCCCGCGAGAGCCAGTAGACCGTCGAGGCGGAGCCGAGGGCGGTCAGGGCGACGGCGGCGGCGCCGCCGAACGCGATGATGGTGCTTATTTTCTGGCGTCGGAAGTTCATCTGCGAGGCTCTCTGCTGGTCCGCTTTCAGCCCGCCCGACGTCCGGGAAAGTTGACAGCCCTCCCCGTGCGCAACGTCGGACACGCTGTGCGTTCCCCAGTCATCGTCACAGACGGCGGGGAACTAAGGCCAAGTTGCGCGGTGCGACCTCAGTGGTCGCGGAAATGCGGATGCGGAGCGGCGAGGGTGCCGGTCGCGCGCGCCGGCGCGGCGGCCTTGGGCGGTGCGCTCGGGCGGCGGGCAGCTGCCGGGGCCGGCGTTGGCACGGCGGCGGCGGGCACCGCGGGTGTGGCCGGTTCGGCGGCGGTGCCGTTGATGAGTTGGTTGAGCTCGGTCACCGAGTTCTGCAGCTGCGATGATTGCTGCCGGAGGTGGTTCGACGTGGCGGAACATTCCTCCGCGGCGGCGGCGGATGACTGCGTCATCCGGTCGATCTGGCTGACCGCCGAGTTGATCTGGGTGATGCCGGAGCTTTGCTCGCGGTTGGCGAGGTCGACGCCGGACATGAGTTCCTCGACTTGGGCGCTGGTCGAGGAGATGCGCGCGAAGCTCTGCTCGACGTCGGCGGCCTTGGTCTCGAGGGCGGTCAGGTTCTCGACCACATGCTCGGTGGCCGTGGCGCTGGCGCCGGCGTGGGCGATGGCGGCCTCGATGCGCGCGGCGGTGTCCTGGGCGGCCTCGGCGGAGCGTTGCGCGAGGTTGCGGACCTCCTCGGCGACGACGGCGAAGCCGGCGCCGGCCTCGCCGGCGCGCGCGGCCTCGA
>CAYYVB010000158.1:0-5957 GCA_964475035.1 uncultured Opitutaceae bacterium
GCCGAAGAGCAGCGCGGTGACGAAGCGGCCCGACGAGATCGAGCCGCCCGGATGGCCGGAGAGCGGCACGTAGTTATACATCACGGCGCAGAGCGTGCGGTAGAGCAGGTCGAACTCCTCGAATTGATCGAGTTTGTGCGCGTCGAGCGGCTTGCCCTCGACCAGGAGGCGCTCGGCGGCGTTGAGATAGACGCCGCGGCGGGGACCGAAGGGCAGCGTCGGGGAGGCTCCGACTCTGGTATCCGAAGAACCGGGAATGATGGGCGTGGGCGTTAGCATAGGTGGGCTCCTTCTTGAATGAAGTCTTGAAAACCGGCGCGGTCACTCGCGGCGGCTCGGATGCGTTCGAGGCCGAGCCGCAGATCGGCGGAAGCCGTGGCGATCGAGAGGCGCAGATAATGCAGCCCGTCCGAGCCGTGGCGGCCGAAGGACCGGCGGTCCATCGTGGCGACGTGATGCCGCCAGAGGAGGAACATCTGGAACAGCGTCGCCGGGCTCGTGCGCGCACGCAGCGCGGCCGGGAGTTTTTCGTAGGCCGCAATGGCGCCGAGGTTTTCCACCAGACCCGAGATGTTCGGGAAGAGGTAGAACGCGCCGCCCGGTTTGCGGCAGGTGATGCCGGGGATGGCGTTGAGGCCCTCGACCATGAAGTCGCGCCGCTCCTGGAAGGCCGCGCGCATCTTAGCCTGCTCGACCGAGCTCTGCGGCGAAGTCAGCGCGACGGCGGCGCCCATCTGGTTATAGGCGGGGATGCAGGAAAAATAATTGATGTTAAGATTCTTGAAGGCCTGAGCCTCCTCGACCGTCGGGAACACCGCCCAGCCGATGCGGCCGCCGGTCCACGAGAAAGATTTCGAGACGCCGCTGACGATGATCGTGCGCTCGGCCATGCCCGGGACCGAGGCGATGGAGAAGTGCTCGTGTCCGTCGAAGAGGATGTCTTCGTAGATCTCGTCCGAGTAGATGCGCGCATGGGCCGGGGCCTTTTTCAGGATGACCTGCGCGATCCCCTCGAGCTGTGCGCGCGTGGCGACGCCGCCGGTGGGGTTAGACGGGAAGTTGAGGTAGATGAGCCGCGTGCGGTCGGTGATGAGACGCTCGAGCTCGGCACCGGTGAAGCTGAAGCCCGCTTCCTCGCGCAGATGCAACGGCACGGGCTTGGCGCCGACGTAGGCGGTGAAGGATTCGTAGATGGGGAAACCGGGGCTCGGGTAGATGACCTCGTCGCCGGGGTTGCAATACGCCTCTTGGGCGAGCCCGATGGGTGGCTTGCCGCCGGGGAAGACGACGACGCGGTCAGGCGTGATCGGCAGGCCGCGGCGCGCGGACATGGTCGTCGCGATCGCCTCGCGCAGCGCCGGAATGCCCTGCGGGTCGCAATAGTGCGTGAGGTCGGCATCGAGTTGGCGCTTGATCTCGTCGACGATGTGCTTGGCGAGCGGAAAGTCGGGCTCGCCGATGTTGCATTTGACGATCTTGTGGCCCTGCAACTCGAGCTCGCGAATCTGCGGGCCGATGCGGAAGGCGTTTTCGCTGCCGAGAGACAGCAGGCGGTCGGAGAACAGGGACTCGCGGGCCGGCGTGGAGGTGACGCGCACCGAGGCGATGGCGGGAGTCGCGGCGGGGGAAGCCAAGGCTTGGCTCATGACGGAGGGGAACGAGGGTTGGGAGTGCCCGCGCGAACAGCGGCGCGCGATTGCGCCCAGTGTCCTACAAACGCCCCGGAGGAACTCATACCCTGTTGCGCAAAGCCGCGCATCAGTTGCCCCACCCTGCTACTCCGTTCGGGCTAACCGTCGAGCGAGCGCTCAGATGTCGGCCGGCGAGAGCCAGCGGAAGTAAGTGATCACGAAACGACGGCCCGAACCGTCCGGCATCATCTCCGGCGTGCGCTGCACGATGGCCTCGCAGTAGGCGACGGCAGCGGGTGCAGACGCCGTGTTGTTCAAACTCGAGTCTCCGTATGCACGAATTCGAAACGTATCAGATCGGGCAGTCAGCCATGGACGCATTGCCGTTGCGAACGCGGTGGGCGAAACGCCACGACTCTGCAACCGCGGTGAAAAAGCACTGAGAAAATCCTCAGGAGTTCGGAAAGGACGGCCAGCCAAGCCTGCGGCATCGGTTCCAAAATTTGCGGCAGTCAGAGATGCAGCAAGCGTCGGATTGTTGCGGATGAATGTCGCCCCTACTCCTGTCCAATAGCGAACGGAGGATGAGTTGACGTTCAACATCCCTGCGACCGATGAAGACCCACTCATTCCAAAATGGGTGAGCCCATAGCTATGAAAGCCTCCTTGTTTCTGAGCTGTCGTCGCGCCAACGAAATTCACCTGTTCGTATGCGACAAGCTTCAGTAGGTTCGCTGTCGAGGGGGGAATACTGGGGAAGAAATTGTCGATCGCGTGCTTTGCCCCCGGAATCGCGCTCTGAGCATCGGGAATTGCAATGCTCAGCTTCACTCCTTCATCCCCGACCCAATACGCGTATCCGCCATTCTCAACGTCCACTCCCCCGGAATCCCGTGCGGTAAGAGGCAATCGAATGACCCGGACATGCTCACGATCAGTTGCGTCTCCACCCAGCGACGCGGTCGAAACCAGACTTACACCGCTGGCAAGATCCGGAACAGCAGATCCATTTGTCCCAGAAACTAGCCACGTAATAAATCCGCGATCGGCGCTCCAGATTACGCTCCAATGTCGGGCTCGATTGCCCGCCCCCGCTGGGACACCTGCGGCGCCAGCCATACCAGTTAGCACCGTATCCAGACCAGCATAAGTCTGCAGTTGTCCCAGCGCGGCATGCATGGCGACGATCGCATTCTGCCGCGCCTGCACTCGGTGCTCATTCGCGCGGGCTGCTTCGTGCCCGATCTTGCTCATGGCCGCGAGGGCAAGGGTAACCAGGAGTGCCACCGCCACCAGCACGAGCACCAGCACGAGGGCAAAGGCCTGCTGAGGGGCACGCCGCATCATGGGTTGGCTCCTTTCAATTCGATGCGCCGGACGAAGACCCGAGAATGCGCCTCAACCTGTTCCCACCACCACTCGCCGGGTGTTCGTCCGGCGGGCGGCAAGACGCGCCCGCGTTCGATCGCTTCCACCAAGGTGGCGCCTTCCTCCGTCAGGATTCGCACCATGACCCAGACGACCCCGCGGCTGATGCCTGCGCTCACACCTTCGCCGGGGGAGTTGCCGGGATAAACCGGTTGCTCTTCGCCTTCGGCCGTGCGGTTCGAAAGCCAGAGACCGAAATCGACTGCATGGGTGGCGATGAGATCGCCGAGTTCAGGACGAACCAAACCAGCCGGCGCTGAGTCCGTCATTCCGGAGGCGAGCGCAAAGTTGAAGGTATTCGCGGAGTTCATCCGCGTGCGATAGAGGCCGTAGCGATAGGCAGGAGCGGCCACACTGCCGAGATTACGGCGCACCACCTGATAACCGACTGCGACTGGTGCGGTGGTGCTGTTGCCTTCGCGTTCTGAAGTCACGAAGCGCAGCCAAAGACCCGAGCGACCGAAACGCGCATCCGAAATCCGGCTCGGCGCGCCATCGCGCGGCGCGGGGAGCAGTCGGATGCTCTCGCCCTCCGGTTTCAGCGTCCCTTCTCCCGTGAGATCCCAGCCGTGTGAGGTCAACTCGCCCGATCCGGCCATCCGGCCGTCGAGCCAGACTATTCCGTTCTGCCGGAAGATTGCTCCCTGCAAATCGCGTTCCACTTGGTCCAACACCAAGGTCGCAGCTGCCATCACACTCGCGTCGCCCTGCGATCGCCGCCAAGCTTGCAGCACGTTGATGGTGGCGCCCAGCAGGAGTCCGGCAAGAATCAGGGTGATGGTCGCAGCCACCAATAACTCCAGAAGAGTGAAACCCCGCTGTCTCATCGGTTGAGGGCGAGATTAAAAGTCACGCGCTGCCTCGAGCTCTCAGGGACTTCCGGAGCGTCCGGGCCAGCTGGCCGGTAAGGCCAGCTTACTCGCGCCTGCAGCGCGGCGAACGAGGCATTGCTCGCCACTGCGAGCGGTGAGCCTGCAGGAAACCGATGAATCTCGATGAGAAAATATTGCTCGCGCCGACTGTCTTCGCCGGCGGCAAGAACGCGCACATCCGTTCCGTCCGCTGCCGCCGCGAGTCGCAGGGAACTGCTTTCAGCGGAAAAATCGGCGGCGGTCGCATTGAGCAATGCGGGATCTCCCCGCGCATGCCGGCGTAACTCGATCGTGATCGCGTCAGGCAGCGCCAACGCGATTTGAGTCTGTCGAGCCTCGGCTTGCTGACGGAGCAATCCGGGGAGCATGCCCAACACAACGAGCAGACCAGTCGCAGCCACACCAAGGGCGATCACCACTTCGGTCAGCGAAAAGGCACGGAGGTGCACTCTAGAAGCCGTGACGATCATGCACCAAACGGGCTACGCCGTAGTTGCTCAGGGTCAGGCCACGAACGGCATCAGGATTGGACAATTCCAATCTGCCCGCGGGAGAAGCTGGATCGGGGCCGAGGTTGCGACCGGTGGCCAGGACCAAGTCGCCCGACGTGCCGGCGTTCGTGCCGTATTCGGTGAAGCCAAAGTATTCCCACGACTCAATCTGTCCGTCGAAGTTGAACGAAAAGGTAAGGTTAAAGAGCACGGAAGAACGCATCGCTGCGCCACTCCCTCCCAGCCACGTGGAGGAATTCGCAAGCAAGTTGGCCGGCATCTGGCTGGCATCGGGCAAAAGATAAATCCCACCCGGCAACTCAAGCGTGCTGACCACATCCCAATTGCTGGCGACTCCTTCATCGCTGCCCACCGACCTCAGATGCAGCAATACCAGCAGCCGCCGGTAATCCTCCCGGCCTGCTTGATTACGAACGAGGATGCGGACCGGACGACCGCTCGCCACCGCACGGCTGCGGGCGGCGCTGACGAAGTTCGCGAGCGAAGCCTGCGCACTTTCCAGAGCGACGGACCTATTGCTGCCCGAGACTGCGACAGTGAATCCCGCCGCCAGCAGCGCGATCAGCCCGATCACGATCAGCAGCTCCATCAGCGTGAAGGCGCGGCGGCGGCTGGGGGCGCGGCGGGTCATTTCCAGCTGAGGATGAATTCCGGGGACGCGGCGGTCGCGCCGGGGTCGGCGCAGTAGAACGCCACGCCGGCGCGCAGGCCGGTGGCGGGGATTTCGTTCGCGCCGGGTCTGATGCTCCCACCGTCGGCGGTGGCAACGAAGGGGAATCCGGCGGCGTAATCGGCGGCGTTGATCAGGCCGTCGATGTTGCGGTCGACTAGGACGGCGATGGACACGTTGTCGAAGGCGTCGCGGAGCAGATATGGGAACGCCGACGCGGCGTCGGTGAATTCGCCTTCGGAAAACGTGTGGAAGGCGAGTCGCTTGCGGTTCTGCGTCAGCGCGGAGCCGGCCGTGAGCGCGGAGCCGTCGCGGCGCTTGCCGGCAAGGAGATCATGGAAGAGATGCTCGCCAAAGACCGTCGGGGCTGCGCCGCCGTTGACGAGGTTGGTAACGTCGAAGGTCGGATAGTAGCCGTATTCGCTGCGGAAGGACTCGGTGGCGGCGGCCCATTGGTTGAACTGGACCTTGGTCTTTGCGCGGTTGGCGGATTTGCGCGCGGCGCCGACGCTCGGGAAAATCAGCGCCGCGAGGATGCCGATGACGGCGATGACAGCGAGCAGCTCGAGGAGGGAGAAGGCGCGGCTTCGCCGGCAAGCGGAACGCGGAAGACTGAAGGCTGAACGCTTCATCAGTTGCGATTGGCGACGAGGTTGTCGGCGTTGGCGGCGGGGGCAACATCGATGAATCCCTGCGGCGTGAGGTCGGCGTCCTCACCGTCGGGACCGACGCTCCAGAGGGCAAAACTCGGATTCGTCCACGCGGCGCCCGCGCGATAGGCGTAGAGATAGCGGCGTCCCCAGGGATCGACGAAGGCGTTGGCGATCTGTGCAGTGTTGCCCGG
>CAYYVB010000158.1:5967-7383 GCA_964475035.1 uncultured Opitutaceae bacterium
GCGTAGCGGCGTTCTGCAGCGTGAACTTCGCGAGCTCGACCTGCGCGCGGCCGTCGAGCGGCGTGAGCGTCGCGCGCGGGCCGCGTTTGCCGGCGAGGGCGTTGAAGAGGATGCCCGGGCCGTCGGCTGTGGCGGGCGTGGTGGCGTCGGCGACGTTGGGCACGACGCCGGTCTGCGGATAATCGCCGTGCTGGCGTTTGTAGGATTCGAGCGCGGCGGAGAGCGCGGCGAGTTCGGCCTTGGCGCGGGCGGTCTTGCCGGTCTCGGACGCGCGCCGCCCCACCCCGATGACGATGCCGGTGAGCACGGCGATGATCGCGATCACGGCCAGCAGCTCGAGCAGCGTAAACCCGCCGGTGGTGCGACGCGGTGGGGCTGAGGTGGCGCGAGTCATTTTATTGGGCACCACGAAATACACGGAAGACACGAAAAGGTGAATGGCGGACGAGGGCGGCGGCCTCGCGGAGCTCGGCCCTCAAAGGATGAAGGGCGCGAGGCGCGGCGATTCTGCTTTCGGGTGGTTCGTGTCTTTCGTGGTGACTAAACCGCTCTACTCCTCGTCGGATTTCAGGGCGGCGATGACGGAGAAGTCTTCGAGCGTCGTGGTGTCGCCTTTGATCTCGCCGGAGGTGGCGAGCTCCTTGAGGAGGCGGCGCATGATTTTTCCGGAGCGCGTCTTCGGCAGGCCGGCAGCAAAGCGGACCTGGTCGGGGCGCGCGAGGGCGCCGATCTCCTTCGCGACGTGGGCGCGGAGCGTCTCCTTGAGCGCGTCGGTGGGCTCGTGGCCGGCCTTGAGCGTGACGAAGACAACCAGCGACTGGCCCTTGAGTTCGTCGGGTCGACCGACGGCGGCGGCTTCGGCGACGACGGGGTTCGAGACAAGCGCGCTCTCGATCTCGGCGGTGCCGATGCGGTGGCCGGAGATGTTGAGGACGTCGTCGATGCGGCCGACGATCCAGAAGTAACCGTCCTTGTCCTGCCGCGCGCCGTCGCCGGTGAAGTAGTAACCGGGCTGGTCGGGGAACTCGGAGAAATACGCCTTCTTGAAGCGCTCGTCGTCGCCCCAGAGCGTGCGCAGCATCGAGGGCCACGGCTGGGTGATGGCGAGTTTGCCGCCGCTGTTGCGCGGGACTTCCTTGCCGGAGGAATCGACGATCTTCGGGGCGACGCCGAAGAACGGCAGCGTGGCGGAGCCGGGCTTGGTCGGGGTGACGCCGGGCAAGGGCGTGATCATGATCGAGCCGGTCTCGGTCTGCCACCAGGTGTCGACGATGGGGCATTTCTTTTTGCCGATCATCCGGTGATACCACATCCACGCCTCGGGGTTGATGGGCTCGCCGACGGAGCCGAGGAGGCGGAGCGAGTCGAGGCGGTGGCGGAGGACGTAGGCGTCGCCCCAGCGCATGAAGGCGCGGA